>LKMM01000133.1 GCA_001563885.1 Natrialbaceae archaeon B1-Br10_E2g27 | reverse complement strand
ATCTGTTCGAAGCTGACTTCGGGAGCTTCGATATCGTCGATCTGGTTGACGTGGGCTTTGAGTTCGATGCCCTCGAGGGCGAGTAACTTTTTCGCAATCGCGCCTGCGGCAACCCAGTTTACCGTCTCGCGTGCAGACGACCGACCACCGCCACCCCAGTTTCGCGTGCCGAACTTCGAGGAGTAAGTAAAATCACCGTGGGACGGCCGCGGTGCGGTGATGAATGGTTCGTACTTGCCCGATCGGGCGTCTTTATTCTGGATGACCATCCCGATCGGCGTCCCAGTGGTATACCCATCCTGGACGCCGGATTTGATCGAGACGGCGTCGGGTTCACCGCGGCTGGTCGTGATCATCGACTGGCCAGGTTTGCGTCGGTCTAAATCTGCCTGAATGTCTTCTTCTGTAAGCTCGAGGCCGGCTGGACAGCCCGAGACGGTACAGCCCATCGCCTCCCCGTGGCTCTCGCCGAACGTGGTCACCTGAAAGAGGCGACCGAATCGGTTGCCGTTCATTATGGCTCTCTCTGGACCGCGGACACTTAGCCCTGCAGGATTCGGCGGCCCGGACGACGAGTGCGGTTACGGCGACTCGTCCCACTCGAGGGAAACGCCCAATTCGGAGAGCGCGTCGAAAAAGCCGGGGAAAGAAACGTCGACGTGGTCTGCACCCTCGATGGTCGTCTCGCCGTCGGCCACGAGGCTGGCAAGCGCGAGTGACATGATGATCCGGTGGTCGCCACAGCCAGAGACCCTCGCGCCGGTAAGCGTCGACTCGCTGCCATGGACGGTCAGCGAGTCCTGTTCTTCGGTCGTCTCGACGCCCATCTTGCCGAGTTCGTCGGCCATCGCACTTACACGATCGGTCTCTTTGTATCGGACGTGTTCTGCGTTCGTAATCCGTGTGTCGCCGTCGGCGACGGCTCCGAGGGTGGCGATGGTGGGCAGTAAGTCGGGGGTGTCCTCGACGGAAACCTCGACCCCGGACAGCGATTTCGCGGTGACGTCGATCACGCCCGCCTCACGATCCCACTCGACGTCGGCTCCCATCCGGTCGACAATCTCGACGATTGCGCTGTCGCCTTGGGCGCTCGGCTGTGCACCCTCGATCCGGACGCCACCCTCACCTGCGATTGCACCTGCGGCCAGCGGGTAAGAGATCGACGAGAAGTCGCCGGGGACGGCGTACTCACCACCCTCGGGAGCGTAGGATTGTCCGCCAGCCACGCTGAATTCATCCTCGGTTTTTCCCGCGTCGACGCCAAACGCTTCGAGAACCTCGAGCGTGATGTCGACGTAGGGGGCTGATTTGAGCTCGGTCTCGAGGACGACGTCAATCCCTTCGTCGGTGACCGCACCGGCCATCAGCAAGGCCGTAATATACTGCGAGGAGACGTTACCAGGGATCGACACCTCTCCGCCCGAGAGTGGGCCGGTGACGACCAGTGGTGCCTGCCCGTTTTCGCGCGTGCTCGCCGCCTCGCCGCCGAGGTCGGCGATTGCCTCGAGTAAAGGTCCCTGTGGGCGCGAGCGTAAGGATTCGTCGCCAGTAAGCACCGACACACCGTCGGCCAACCCCGCGGTTGCCGTCACCAGCCGCATCGTCGTTCCGCTGTTATCACAGTCGATGACGTCCGCAGGCACGTCGGGACGGCCATCGAAGCCCGAAATCTCGAGAGTGCCGTCCTCAGTTCGGGTAACGTCGCCGCCAAACAACTCCACGGCGCGGGCAGTCGCCTGTGTATCAGCACTCCAGAGGCCGTCTCGAACCGTCGCCTCAGCAGCGTAGCCCGAGGCCAGAATTGCTCTGTGCGTGTAGCTTTTCGACGGCGGTGCCTGCACCGTCCCCTCGACGCTCGAGGGGGTGATCGTGACGTTCGCGTGCATGGTCGGTCTGTCGCATGGCCTCCGTATACCGGTACCGATACGTCTCACCCTATCGCGAGGATACATGCCGTGTCTCCGAGCGATATCTGTCACGGCGGCCGCGAGCGCTCTATGGCTTCAGTAGATGGTACGATACCACTCCCCTCTGCAGCCGACCGCATGGACAACGGTCGGATCGAAATCACACGGAAGGGCACCCAATCGAGGATGCAACCTCCTCGAGCGGTTCGTCCGAGTACGGACTCGAGACCTCGTAGGTGAGTTCCGCACAGCGCCAGAAAAGCGTTTGAATCCGGCCGTCGCGGCAATAGACATCGAGGTCGTCGATCCGGTCGCCCTCGAGGGCATCGGGGTCGAATCGCTGCTCGTCGCGGACGGCAACGAACAGTTCGCGTTCGGGGTCGTCGGGGTCGCCGTACCACAGGGTCGTACTCGTGCCCAACTCGTCGCCTTTCTCGAGGACGACGATCCGGTCGCGTTCGAACGGCCCAGGAATCTCGGGTTCGGGCAACTCGTAGGGAGCTACCTCGGCGGCTTCAGCTCGCGAATCGTAGATGCCAACTGGTTCGGTACCGACTGTTTCGATCGTCGAACCGGCCGGCGGCTCGTACGTAAACGGCTCCTCACCGACTCCGTCGTCGAGTGAGAGATCCTCGTAGGTAAGCGTCAGTTCACTCACGACCGCTTCGCCATCGCGGACCGTCGTCCGTTCTTTGATTGGATACCGTGTGGCGTCGTCGAACCAGACCAATCGCTCGACGGTCGGATCCTCGAGGGCATCGTCGTCGGAGCGCTCGAGTGGAATTTGATAGACAGTCTCGCCGACCAGGAACTCGATCGAACGCGTGAGTTCGTCCTCGTCGTGGTCCGGCTTTGCGAGAAGAGCGTGTGCGTCGCGTCCGTCGACTGTATCCGTTCGGGAGTACGAATGGTCGTACTCCTCGCGAAGCGATTCGAGGGTGAGTCGGTTGACATCCGCGAGGATTCGATTGGGGTGATGGCGTTCTATGGCCGTGTCGGTCTCGGGATCGTACTCCCAGGTCGTCGTGGTGGTCCGAACCGAAACTGCACCCGCCGGAACGCTCAGGTCGCTCGAGTCGACCATCTCGAGGCGGCGGTCAGTCGGTGGCCGCTTGGTAACGTCGGCGACGCGTTCGGTCCTCGAGTCAGGGACCTCAACGGTAAGCGCCCGTCGTGCGGAGACGTCTTCGACGGTACTGACGGTCTCGAGGGCGTCCTCGAGAAGTCGGTCGCTCGAGGGCTGTTGGCTGGGGACCGAAAGGCAGCCTGCGAGGGCGGCGGCCGAACCGGTTGCGGCGAGAACCCGTCGGCGTTTCATGACGTATGCGACACGCCCGAGGGTCAAAGTTGTAGTTGTTTTACACGTAAAATACAACTACGCTTGACCGTTCTGTATCGGAACTGACCGAAATCGCAAGCAGCGGCGCTTCTCGACGGTCATACTTCCGGACGTACGTCATGAATCGCCGCCCCGGGGTGGCGAGAATCTTCACACAGTTCCGTCCGATAGTATCAGTCGTCAGCCGGAGCCTCGAGGTCTCCCTGTGGACCGAGTGGTTCTTTTGGCTTGATCGGTTCGCCGATCGTCTTTCCATCCTCGGCCAGTGCCATACTCGCCATTACTTCGATGATGAGGCGGTTTGCAAAGCCGGAGGTAATGCCACCGTTGTAAGAGTTGGTGTCACTGACGTCGTACTGGGGTGCGACCTCGACGATGTCGAACCCGAAGTTGTCGGGGTCGAGCTGGGTAACGGCGTCACGGACCATCGTAATCGCTTCTCGAGGGAGCAGCCCACCGGGTTCCGGTTCACCAGTACCGGGACAGTAGGCGGGCTCCATGACGTCGACGTCAAAGGAGATCCAGACCGCGTCGGTGCCGTCGGTCGCTCGCTGGACGGCGTCTTCGATGATCGCGCTGAGATCGTAGGAGGCAACGTCACCAGCAGTGTACCATTTCATGCCGGCTTCGGCCATCTCCTCGTAGGTATCAGGGCCAGGCCAGTAGCCACGTGGGCCGATGAGGGTGTAGTTCTCGCCGGCAACGAGGCCACTGTCGTAGATGCGTTTGACCCACGCACCGTGGTCGTATTCGAAGCCACAGAGACCATCGTCGCCGGTGTCTGCGTGACAGTCAAAGTGGATGAGACCGACGTCTTCGTAGCCGTTTGCCTCCGCCCAGCCTTTGATGTCCGGGTAAGAAATCGAGTGATCTCCGCCGATGATGATCGGCGTTGCACCCTCGGCGGCGATTTCACCGACGGCTTCCTCGATGTTGTCCTGGCTTTGTTTCGTGTCACCGGGCGAAATCGTCGCATCGCCAGTATCGACGACCCGGTAGCTGTCGAACGGATCAACACCGGTTTCGATATTGAAGTGTCGGTACGGTGGCGAGGGAACGGTCGATGCAGCGCGAACTGCTCGAGGACCATACCGTGTTCCCGGGCGGATCGTCGTCGCCGTATCAAGCGGTGCACCGAGGATAGCGATATCTGCACCGTCTTCGGAAAGTTCGTCGCGATCGACCTGTGGAAGTTTGAGGAAGCTTGGTATGCCACAGAAGATCGGTTCGTTTGCCTCGTCGTACGATTCGCCGTAGATATCTCGTCCAGATGGGTTCTCTGTCATTGGTGTTTGCTGTGTGGTCTATTGGTGTTTTTCGCCAATTCGTGTCCAAACGGTTCGTTTTTCACGCGACATATGGAAATTCCCAGGATAGAATAAAAGCGTTCCTTCGAATGTGTACAACCCAATCCCCGAGTGCCAGAGGGGAGAAAAACTCTCGATATGTGTATTAAGACCTTAACTGTCTGTCTCGACGGTCGACACGGACCGAGCCGAAAGATGTGTCGCCACTTCGAGGCTGTCGCTTGCGTGTTCACCCATCTGGCGAAGCGCCGACAGAAACCGCTGGAGGGCTAACACCGGCTCGGGACGTTCGGCCTCGAGAAAGTCTTGGGCCTTCTCGATCCGGTCGGTCAACGTCCCCATTGCCTCGCGAGCGGCTTCAGTCGATTCCGGTGTTGGATCAGAGACCGCCGCTCGAGTCCCGGAGATAGCGTCGTCAAGCGCCGTTGTCGCTGCCAGAAATACCGTTCTCGTCTCCTCATCCAGCGGGCCCCAATCGTCGACCAGTCGGGCGATCCGACAGTCACAGGCCGTCAGCAAGGCGACGTCCTGTGCGATCGACCGATAGCCGATCAGCGGAAAGCCGGTCTCGAGTCCCATCGTTCGGTTGAGGCGCGGATTTCGATAGGTCGCAAACAACAGCCGCAAAAAGAGATAGAACAGCTTCTCTGCCTGGGACTCATAATGAAGCGACCGCTGTGCACCGTCTGGGTCACCGTGGATAAACGCCTCGATGGCCTCCTCGCGGATCATCGATTCAGTTCGCCACAGTCGCTCGAGCAGCGTTGGGAGTTCAAAATCACCCGGTGCCACCGAGCATCTAATATCGACGTGTTCTCTCGAGCGTTCGACCACGCCCAGCCCCATCAGTTGAGCTTCGACAGCGTCGATCGCCTCGAGGTGTGCCGGTGGCAGTCTGTCGGCTTCGATACGGATAAGCTGGCGACCGAGAACGTACTGTGCCAAAATAGCCCGCTCGAGTGCTGCCGTTTCGAGCTCCGACGCATCGATCGTCGCAACGGTATCGGCCGTTGACGGATGCTCCGGGACGAGCAACAACGATCCACCGCTTTCGTCCTGTTGGACGACGAGTTCGTCCCCTTTCGTGATATCGTGCTCTCGAGTCCAGTCGGCCGGCAAGGTCACCGCAAGCGTCGATGAGCCGAGTTGCTGGATTTTTCTTCGCATCCGGATATCGTCGGCCGTCATCGGTATCGCCCTCGCTGTCGGCTCGCCCCGACAAAATATTGCCGCTTGAACATTTATTCGTCCTTTGCGGATACATCGATATACGTTTTACCCGTTTTGGTCACAACAACTCAAACCAGGTCGACGTAAAATCGTAAGTGAGGTCGCTCACCAGACCTGAGAAAATGATAGTGGCCTGGCCGGTATCAGTCGTCTTCGCTAGCTGAGCCGACCTCGTAGCCGACCGATTCGACCGGCGTCGGCGTCGAACTCTCCTGGGTAACCACCGCGACGGTCACGAACACGCCAAGTGACAAAAGCGCACAGAGAAACGTCGGATAGCCGTCGAACGCGACGGTGAACACGTCGTTTGGAATGTAAAAGAGCGTGTTCTCGAGGCCGTAGGTTTCGGGCATCAGGACAAAGAGGCTGATACGACTCGTCGCGCCGGTAACAATTGCAGCCAGCGCAGCCGGCTTGTTTGCGTACGACCAGTACATGCCGAGGATGTAGGGAATCGCGACTCCAGCGAGACTGATGTCGAATGCGAGTACGAGCAGGAGTCCAGTTTCCGGCAGTCGAATCGCAAAGAACGCACCGATGATGGCGATGGGGACAGCGACGATACGGGTAAAGAGCAGCAGTTTGTCCATCTGGGTCGCGTCGTAGTCGGTTTCTTCGACGCGAATGCCGGCGATGTTTCTGGCGACGACAGAGGAGGTTGCCAGGACGGCCCCGTCGCCGGTCGAGAGGGAGGCACCGATAACACCTGCGATGACGAGAACGGCGAGGCTTGTTGGGACGACGTCTTGCATAAGCGCATAGAGGACGGGCGTATCACCTGCCTCGACGCCACTCTGGGCCAGGATATCCGGAGCCATGAGTGCCACGATCGAAAACGGAATACCGATCATGAGCGTCCCGATAGCGGCCCCGAAACACGCTTTCTGTGCGGTCGCCGGTGAATCAGCAGCGAGCACCCGTTCGTTGAAATCGAGTGCAACGAGGTTTCCAAACGCGAGTGCAACGATCGTTGCCCAGTTGATTACTGCACCAGCCTCCGGATCAGTAAGCTGTTCGGTCGCACCAGGGCCTGCGCCCGACGGGATACTAATGCCGAAGTTTACCGCGACCCATACCAGCAGCGCTACGGAGCCGACGAAGGCAACACCGGCCTGGATTATGTCGGTGTAGGCAACGGCGTACAACCCGCCCGCAAGCGTATAGAGGAGGATGATCAGACCGAGGATGATGATTCCGGTGACGTACGACGTCCCCAGAAACGTTTCGAACAGAAAGCCACCAGCGACGAGGTTGCCGGCGAGTAAGATTGTAAAACT
>LKMM01000132.1 GCA_001563885.1 Natrialbaceae archaeon B1-Br10_E2g27 | reverse complement strand
GGTCGACGCCGGAGTTTATCGTCTCGAGGCTCGTCGCAAACGCGACTGACCGCAACGAACGGTCGGGCTTCGAAACCCTTGCCGAAGCCGTCGGCAACGACGTCGTCCAGCGAACGCTCGCCGACGCCCGATGGGACACATAACAGGGGGCGACGCTGGGTGGCTCCATGTGCCGCCGGTGGATTGCTCGAGATGGCGTCGCCGGGGAAGATATAAATCACGCCTGCGAAAGAGGGGGCGACGAATGATGTCTTCTATGGACCGGCGGCGAGCGAATCTGTCCACGGCACGTCGTCATCGCCGACGGTACGTCGTTTCGGAGGTGGCCACGACACCGTGCGCGTAACGTTGCTCGGGACCGGTGATACGACGGGGACGCCAACGGTCGGCTGTGAGTGTGATACCTGCAAGCGTGCCCGCAAACTGGGTGTCGAACGAACTCGGTTTTCAGTTCACGTGGAGAACGACCGCACCGGCGAATCGCTGCTCGTCGATTGCAGCCCTGACTTTCGGTATCAGTTCTTGCGCGACGACCCTCCCCTGCCCGAGGCGGCGATCATCACCCACATCCACTTCGATCACTTAGATGGGCTAGGCAATGCCTTTCGGGTCTTCGACGATCTCGCCGTCTACGCTGCAGACGAGACTGACCCACAGACCGGACAAAGCGTCGCCGAGACGGTCGCCGAGGATTATCACTACCTCTCGGCGGTCGACGTCCGACCCACGACGCCACTCGAGGCGACCCGAATCTGTGGCTTTAGGGTCACGCTGGTGCCCGTCGACCACCCGCCGCTTTCCGGGTATGGACTCGCGGTAGAAGACCCCGAAACGGGCGCGAAGCTGTCGATCTCCGGTGATACGAGCTATGCGGTGCCCGCACGCTCTCGCGAGGTACTCGCCGACCCGGACCTCTTTTTAGCCGACGCCATCGTCCCGGCACATCTCTGTGCAACTCACCCCGCAGGCGGTCGCCACGAGGACGAAACCGGTGTTCCACGCACCTTCGGGACCAAACACATGACCCGCGAGGGGGCACTCGACCTCGCCGACGAGTTGGGTGCCGACCGAACGCGGTTAGTCCACGTCGCCCACTACTACCCACCCGAAGAGGCCTTCGAGGAGCCGCTTGCGGTCGACGGTGAACAGTACGATCTGTGAGTCGTTTCGAGGGAATCTGGGTCCATTAGTCTGGACTAGCCTTTTGCCAGCAACCCCTCACCGAAGGCGTGACAGTACAATTAATGTTTTCAATACATTCAATACACTCTGTGCTGTACGTGTAGATATGCCCATTAGTAAAGACCGGTTCGAGGAAATTGGGCAAGAAGATAACAACGGCCCAACACCGGAGACGAACCCGGCAAGAATCCTCAGTTTCCTTCGTGAGCACGCTGACAAAGCGTTCACGCAAAGCGAAATCGCCGCCCGGACGGATGTGAAAGCAGGTTCTGTCGGACCGACACTCGTCCGATTGCGAGAGCGGGGCCGAGTCGATCATCACGGGACTTATTGGCGGGTCAGTGATCACGACCTAAGCGTCGACGCTGCAAGCACCCATTCAGGAGCGACTCTAGACGCTCACGAAGACGAGGACGAAACTCCACAGATGGGTGAATGGGAAGCACACGCAGTTGACCCCCGAACGCACCGAGATGAGTGACGATCCGTTTCGAGCCGGAGATGTTTTTTGGGCTCCCGATCCGTACAACGAAGGAAGCCGCCCTCGACCATGGCTAGTGCTGGCCGCTGACACCCTCCCGTACCGGGGAGAAGAATACATTTGCGCCGGTCTTACGCTGAGTGATTTGCCCAAGAACGTCGAAATCAAAAGCACAAACTGGGTTACTGGCAACGACCCAACCAAGACGTCGTATTGCTCGCCGTGGGTTCTTTCGACGATCAAGCATGATTCAGTCTCAGCCCCACAAGGATACGTCACAGACGAGTTTGCCGAAACGATACTCAGGCAAGCCGTCGAATACCTAGCTGACGACATCGGTCTCGACATCGAGTTCGCCACGTGAACACGCTGCCAACCACCCTCGAGCCAGTGGCAAAAGACCTATCGCCACGACGGACTACCATCGAGGTATGGACGACACCGTGACGGTCGATTTCGGCGAGGACGGACTGGTCCCCGCCGTTGCACAGGACGCCGAAACGGGCGCGGTACTCATGCTCGCCTACGTCTCCCCCGAGGCACTCGAGCGAACCCGCGAGAGTGGACTGGCTCACTACTACTCACGGAGCCGGGAGGAACTCTGGCAGAAAGGGAAAACGAGCGGCCACGTTCAACACGTCGAGGAGGTGCGAGTCGACTGTGATGCCGATACGCTCCTCTATATCGTCGACCAGACGGTCGGCTCCTGTCACACCGGCCACCGTTCGTGTTTCTATCGGACGATCGACGGCGAGAACGTCGGGGAGAAAGTGTTCGATCCCGACACCGTCTACGAGGAATGAGCGACCAGAGCCACACAGCCGCCTCGAGTGCAGACGAACCCACGTCTGCCCGCGAGCGACTCGAGGCTGCTCGTGACCGACTCGAAGCCGCCGAAGCCGACATCGAAGCCCACGGCGAGAAGGGGGTCGAAACCGCCGCAAACGCCTACCGGCAGGCGACGAAACTGCTCGATACCTATGCTGATAAGGCAACCGGCACCGGCCGCGAGAACTTCGCCGCCTACGCCAATCTCAAAGCAAATTTCGTCACTCTCCTCGAGAACCTGCCCGAGGACCTCGAGGGGCGGGCGGCGTTCGAAGCCGCCTGGGATGTTCTTGATAAACGCCGGCTCGCAGAATCTGACTTCGAGCGTGCTCGTGAGGCCCTTTCGCCCGCCGAACAGTACGTCGATCTGGTCACCGAACGAACCGAGGCGCGCGAGGCGCTCAACGAAGCCCGAAAAGGCGCAATCATCCGTCGTCGTGAACTCGAGGACGAAATCGACGACCACGAACAGTTGCTCGAACTCGCGAGTGCCGACCTCGAGGCCCCCGTCGAGCGACTCCGCGAGCCGATCGAGGCCTACAACGAGACACTCACCGAGGCCTTTGCAGAGTACCGCCTCGAGGCCCCCGCTAAGGAGGTATTTTCGCTCATCGAGCGTAGCCGTCTGTATCCGTTCGTCAGCTTCGACCAGCCGCCACCGGATCTCCGGGAGTACATTACAGAGCGCACAGATGGTGAGTATCCAATCGCGAAACTGCTCGAGTTATCGGAGTACTCCCGGTCGAAACTCGACCATTACGTCGAGGATGCCGACGTACTCAAACGACGGGTTGCCACCCAGCGGACGGCACTCGAACGAATCGACGCCGAGCCGTTGACGCTGCCGTGGCCACCCGAGGAAGCCGGCGTACTCCGCCGGCAGATTCGCGAACGCCGGCCATTTGCCGAACGAATCGGTGGCGAGGAGTGTGTCACACTGTTGGGCCAGGTTCGTTCACTGACCCGAGACCCAGAGTACGACCGACTCCAGACCGCCGCCGAAGCGATCGACCAACTGACACCCGACGAACGCAGGCGGCTGGCGGACGGAGAAGTCGAACGCGACCTCGAGGCACTCCGTACCGAACGTGACGAACTCGAGGCCGCACTCGAGAGAGAGGATTCGGCGTAGTCCCCGTCTACGTAGACGCTACTACTCCGTCAAGCGTCGACTGATGCGTCGAACCGACACCCGCCGACTGGTTCGACCCATCAGTTCAGGCTTGCCAAAGCACTACTGAAGGCGGCGGGTCGATCGAACCCACACAATCGGGTCGCCCGTTGGTCGAGACGCCAGCAGTTCGCTTCGAAACTGTTGCAAAACGGAGAGAACAAAAATATCTAACCCCTCGCATGCACACATAGAGGTATGATCGATGAGACGGCCGAAGAAATCAGGGAACTCCAGACCCAGAGTGCGTCTATCGTTGCGGTTAAAGCGGCGAACGCGTTGCGCGAACTGACCGACCGGGAGTATCGGACCGTCGATGAGTTCTACCGGGCACTCGAGCGAAACTCGAGTGCGCTGTTACGGGCAAATCACTCCCACGCACCGTTGTATACGACACAGAAGCGCATCGTTACGGAGGTGACCGACTCCGACGCCGACGATGTCGAGGACGCAAAAGCCAGGCTGTTAGAAAGTATCGAATCGGTCGTCACGAAAGTCGAGACGAGCAAGGACAAAGCCGGCGAAAAGGCAGCCTCGTTCATCCGAGATGGGGATGTCTTGCTCGCACACGAAAACTCCTCGACGGTGATGGCGACGCTCGAGCACGCACTCGGCGATGGCAAATCATTCGATCTCTATGTAACCGAATCGCGGCCGCGGATGCTCGGCCGTCGGACGGCCCGCCAACTCGCAGACAGAGACGGCGTCAACGTCACGCTGATCGTCGACAGCGCGGCAGGTCATTACCTATCAGAGTGCGATCGGGTCTTTCTCGGCATGAACTGTCTGCTCGACGATGTTATCTACAACCGAGTCGGCACCTATCCAATCGCGGCAACTGCAAACGACGCCGGCGTTCCCGTCACCGTCGTCGGTTCGTCTGCGAAGTTCATCGGCAGCGGCTTTACGTTCGAAAACAACTACCGGGCGAACTCGGAGGTGTTGCTCGAGCCAGCCGAAGGCTTCGACATTGCTAACCCGGGCTACGATGCGACGCCGACTCGGATCATCAGTTCGGTCGTCACCGAAGACGGCATCATGCAGTTCTAATCGGCGCTAGTGCTTTGGCAAGCCTGAACTGATGGGTCGAACCAGTCGGCGGGTATCGGTTCGACCCATCGGTCGACGCTTGGCGGAGTACTAGTTTCCGGCTTTCGCATCGGCCAGCGTCGCGTACATCTCTTCGGCGAGGTCGGTCGCCCGGGCATCGTCTCGAGCCTCGGCGTAGATGCGAACGAGCGGTTCGGTTCCCGATGGGCGCGCAAGTACCCACGCGTCGCCGTAATCGAGTCGGTAGCCATCGCGGGTGTTGAGTTCGGCGTCGGCTTCCTGGGCGTGGTTTGCCGCCGCATCGAGCATGGCATCGCGTTCGGCCGTCGACGTATATTCGAGGTTGCGCCGGACGTTCGCGTAGCCGTCGTAGGGGGCTACGAGTTCACTGACCGGCTGGGAGGCGACGAGTTCGAGAAATCGGGCAGCGGTGTAGGCCCCATCCCGGGAGAGCCGGTAGTCAGGGAAAAAGATGCCACCGTTGCCCTCACCGGCGATGGGGACCGACTCGCCGTCGGCCTCGAGTTCACGAATTCGGGTGATGATGTTCGTCGAGCCGATCGGTGTCAACTCGAGTGTAGCGTCAGTTTCGTCGACGACGTCGACTAACCGCTGGGAGACGTTGACCGCCGAGACGGTCGTCTGGCCTGCGGAGAGTTCAGCAGCGGCGAGGGCGGCGAAGGTAGCCTCGCCATCTGCGTACTCGCCGTGTTCGTCGAAAAAGATCGCTCGATCCCCGTCGCCATCGTGGGCGATACCGACGTCGGCGTTGCTCGCCCGGACGAGCCGCCCTAAATCCTCGAGATTGTCGACGACTGGTTCTGGGTCACGGCCGGGGAAGTGGCCGTCAGGCTGGCCGTTGACGGTGACGACGCGACAGCCCAGTTTGCGAAAGAACTCCGGGCTTGTGAGTGTGCCCGCGCCGTGGCCAGGATCGATCGCGACGGTCAACTCGGCATCGGCAATCGACTCTCGGTCGACCGCCTCGAGCAGGCTGTCGATGTAATCCCGGGCAACGCCGTCGACCGACCGAACACGGCCAGTTTCGTCCCAGGGCGCATGAGCGAACGATTCGGTGAGTAAGGTTTCCTCGATTACCTCGAGGTCGGAGACGGCGAGTTCGACGCCATCGGCACCGACGAGTTTGATTCCGTTGTACTGCGGTGGGTTGTGTGAGGCCGTCACGACGATGACGGGCATGCCCTCGAGTTCGGCATACCGTTGTGCACCCGGTGTCGGCACGATTCCCAGCCGGTCGACGTCGGTTCCCGTACTCGCGAGTCCGCTCGCGGCCGCGTCGGCCAGCATTCGACCGGTCGAGCGCGTATCCCGTGCAATCCCAACTCGGTCGGCTCCCCAGGCCGTCCCCGCCGCTTTCGCGACTCGCAAAACGAACTCGGGCGTCAACTCCTCGTTGGCGACGCCGCGGGTCCCACTGGATCCGAAGACTTCCATTACCGTCTAGTCCGTCGGGGACCCTGAAATGGATTCCGAAGCCATGCAAGCAGACAGAATCCTTTCTACCCGCGAGTGCCTTCCCCCGGTATGCAAACGCTCGAAGAAAAACGCGTCTACGCCGACCGATCCGGGACGACCCGTGCCTACGTCGCAAGCGGTATGGGCGTCGTCGAAGTCGACATCGCCGACGCCATCGTCGGTGAGTTCTCCCTTTGTCTGCCCTGTACGGCAAACGATATCGCCACCGTAGACGACCACCTCGCGGTCGCAACCGCCGAGGACGTATTGGTCGTCGACCTCGAGGCAGACGAACTGGGTACGGAGGCGGCGACGGAGACCGGCTTCGGGCCCGCCGTTGCCGTTGGCTATGCGGATACGTTCCTGATTGCAGCCGACGATGACGGGCGAGTGGCACGGTTCGATTCGACCCGTGATAGCTGGGAGCCACTGACCGATCGGCCACTCGCGGCCGTTCGGGCGATCGACGGCGGACTCGTCGGTACCGACGACGGTGTCTACCGGGTCCACGGCGATGGGGTAGATCACGCCGGCCTGACCGATGTCCGTGACGTCTCCGCAACGAGTGTCCCGCTTGCGGCCACTACGGAAGGGCTGTACAAACTCGGCAACGGCTGGATGAGTATCCGCGAAACGCCCGCCACTGTCGTCAGCGCCGACCCCGGCGGCGACCCCGGGCGGCTCACTCGAGCCCACGCCGTCGCCGACGGGACAGTTTATGAGTACGACAGAACCGCAGCCGACGACGGGGTCGATGGGGGCACTCCCTGGCACGAACTCGAGGTACCAGCTACGGAAATCATCGCGTTTGGCTACGGCGAAACCGTCTATGCCGTCACGGCCGACGGAACGTTTCTCACCGCCGACGTCGAAGCGGGACGGCGACGCTGGCGGACGCGAACGCTCGG
>LKMM01000131.1 GCA_001563885.1 Natrialbaceae archaeon B1-Br10_E2g27 | reverse complement strand
CCTCGAGGGCGTTTTCTTGTACTGTGTCGCCGAAAGTCGTTCCGTGGTCGGCTTCGACGGTTTCGGCCGCCGTCTCGATATCCTCGCGCAGTTCGTGGTGGGCGATCCGGTCGCGGTCGGCCACCCGAGTGGCGATTTCCTCGGCGAAGGCGGCCGTCGCCGCTTTCCCCTTGTTTGCGGTCGCATCGGAGACCACCGCCTCGAGGTCGGTTTCCGGTGGTTGCCAGCGCATCTCCCGGCCGTAGTGGTTGTCACGGAAGGCGTCGATGATCGATTCGGAGGTTTTCGCGCCGACGCGGGTAAACTCCCCCTGGAGAAAGCCAGACACCGAGTGTGAGTCGGTCGCAGAAAGCATTTTCAATACTGTGCCGAGTTCGACGCCGTGGGGGTGTGGACGGATCTCTTCGGTCTCTTCGGGCAGTTGGTCGGTCGCCCGCTCGGATTTGAACTGTGCGTTTGGCTCACGCAGTTCGATCCGGGCGTGGGGGTTGACGACTGCGGTGTGTTTGATATAATCGTGAAGCTGGCCACGGGCGCGCATGTTGGCTTCCATCTCGAGTTCGATGCGCGTGCCGTGTGGCCGATCCCAGCTTGTGGTTTCTTCGACGCTGATTTCGGGTTCGTTTTCGTCGGTGTCGACGATGAGTTCGAAGTACTCGGCGTCGCTTGCCCCCTGGGTTCGGCTGGTGATTTTGGCTGGCTTCCCGCTTGTAAGCTGTGCATAGAGGACGGCCGCTGAGATCCCAATCCCCTGTTGGCCGCGTGACTGCTCTCTGGCGTGAAATCGCGATCCATAGAGCAGCTTTCCGAAGACCTTGGGGAGTGATTCTTTCGTGAGGCCGGGGCCGTTGTCCTCGACGATCAGCCGGTAGTAATCGCCATCTTCCTGGATTTCGACGTAGATATCGGGCAGGATACCGGCCTCTTCGGCGGCGTCTAAGGCGTTGTCGACGGCCTCTTTGACGGCCGTCACCAGGCCTCGAGCACCGCTGTCGAAACCAAGCATGTGCTTGTTCTTCTCGAAGAACTCGGCGATCGAGATCGCCTGCTGGTTTTCGGCCAGCTCCTCGGCGATTCCCGGCTCCTCGCCGAGTGTCGACTGGAACGACGTCATTACCCACCTGTATTAGCGGTGGGGCTAAAAGGTGTACGCTACCGGAGCGAAAGTGGTCGTGGCATCGAGGCGACCCCAGAGACCAGCCACTGGCTGTCAGAGACCAACGACTGGTCCCCAGAGAGCTGCGAGAAGCCAACGACTTCAGCCGTTGGTAGCTGACAAAGGTTTAACCTCGAGGGAAGCTTCCGTCTAGCCAAGAAACACATGGCTCGAGACGACACCGACGATATCCCGGAAGAGACGGGCGAAACGGGCGAGCCGGACGTCGTCGATGGGGCCACGGCGACGGCCGTCGCAGACGTCGACCAGCGGATCGTCGACCTGCTGTCGTGGATCCTCGATACGGAGACCCGAGCGAAAATTTACGTCTACTTGCTGGCAAACCCTGCCAGCACGTCCGAGGAGGTCGCGACGGGCACTGGCCTCTATCCGAGTACGGTCAGAGAAGCACTCGCCGAACTCCACGAAGAAGACCGACTCAGCCGCGAGAAACGGGCAAGCGAAGGTGCTGGCAACAACCCCTACGAGTATACAGCGATCCAGCCGAGCGAACTCGTCGGCGGCGTCGTCGACCAGGTCCAGCGGGAACTCAACACGATCTTTACGCTCGATCGGGTGCTCGAGCGCGACGCCGACCCAGTCGTTGGCGAGGACGTCGAACCGGTGACGATCACGGTCAACGACGCCGGTACGCTCGAGGTGAACGAGCAGACCGAAATGGACGCTGAGGAATCATCGGCTGTGGAGACTCGAGTCGACGATTCGTCTGACGATACTCGAGTCGACGAGTCCACAGACGACGAGCCCGACCGCTGATCGGCGATAGCCAGCGCCTATTCCCGTCTGCCACTGCCAGAAATCAGTACGAATTTGGTATTTCAGCGATATGTATCGGATCGATGAATACGATGGGGCGTCGACATCTGCTCGGGATCGCTGGCGTATCACTCGTCGGGAGCGTTCTTTCGCGGTATGTCTCGACGCCGTCGGAGTTCGAGCCAGGCACGTCCGAGCCAGCCGTCTACCAGCCACGACGTGATGCAAGTAACGTGGCCGCGACCAGCGACCCCGGGCCGGGTGCAGACGGCGACATCGGCTGGATCGTTGCGCTCCGGACGAACGACACGTCCGACTTTTCGGGACTCGCGTTGGACGGGGAGACGCTGATCGTCCCGACCGCAGAGGCGCTTGTCGGGATCGATATCCACTCCGGTGAGCGCGTCTGGCGATACAGACCCGACCGTCGACGCCGTCTCGAGTCGAGCCCACGGGTGGGTGACTCGAGTGTCTTCGTGAACACCGCAGACGGGGTCGTCGCCGTCGATACGGAGGGTCAACGGCCGCGCTGGCGGTATCGAACGAACGCGACCGCCGGAACGATGTTGCTCGCGGGGACGACGGTGTGTTTTGCCGCCGCGACCGATGGTAATCGGTATCTGGTCGGAATCGACACCGAAACTGGAAACGAACGGTTTCGCATGGCTGGCCAGTGGGCCGACGTCGGCACACTCGGCAAACGGCTGGTCGGGATCCGAACCACCACCGGCAGTGATGACCACCAACTCACCGCACTCGAGGTGCCCGACGGAACGACTGACTGGGTCAACTCGCTCAACGACCTCCAGTTGGGGGCTACCAGTTCGGTCGCGATGACGGATGAGCATATCGTCGTTACCGGATTCCGGGGGACGGCCGTTCTCGAGGCCGACACCGGGAGGACGGTCTCGATACTCGAGTCGGTGACCACAAACGACGCTATCGCAGTCGACCGCCACGAAGGGCGGATCTACGCCACAAACCCTGGCGATGGGCTCGTCAGAGCCGGGACACTCGAGGGAGATATCGAGTGGACGGCCGAGAAGCCAGTCGGGTCGGGGATTTCGGTGGGCGAGGAGACGGTGTACGTCGGGACGGAACGTGGAATCGTCGCCCTCGAGTCGGCCACCGGGGAGCAACGCTTTGCTGTGTCCCTCGAGGAGCCGGGCCAGCGGGTTGCCGACCCGCAATCGAGGCCGCTGGTGGTCGACGACCGACTCTATCATCGAACGGGTGAGACCGTCTTCGAGGTGCATCCCGCGTGACGGCGGTGTTTTCGGACGTGCCGGATCCGCTCGCGACGATTGGACGTCTCCTCGCGATTGCCGCCTCGCTGTGGATCGCACTTTCTCCGGGACGCTCGATTCTCGAGGATACGCTGCTCGTCCTCGGCGGGGAGTCAGCCATCCCACTGGTTACGAGCCCTGTTGTGGGTATTGTGGTTTTGCTCGTGCCCGCAGGTCTTCTGGCGCGTGTTTTCGCCAGACACACCGAGCGATTCGTCCTGTTCGCTATTCTGACGGTGCTCATACACCCGGTCGTGCGGTGGGTGAGTGGACTCTCGTCGGAGCCACTCGAACTCGCGACACACGTGATCGTCGCCGAGACGCTGGTATATATCACCGCCATCGCGCTTGCAGCATCAATCACGGTCCATCCCGACGTCGATCCGCGCGTCCTCGGAGAGCGTGAGAGCGACGACACATCCGAAACCGGTTGACACCGACGAGTAGCGACATCGAGCTATTCGTCGAGTTCGAGGATAGCCGGCCGCTCGAGGTCGAACTCGGCGTCGACTGCCGAGACCTCGATGGTGGGCCAGTTGCCAGTCATCGTCAACGGCTCGAGGGCCTCGTCGGTGATGAGGACGGTTCCTTCGCTTTTGGCACCCTGAACGGTTGGATTCCACGCATACGCCATTGGGGAGGTGATGGGTGCCTCGTGACCCGGCGTCGCGATCCACTCTCGACCAGCGAAGCCAGCGGCCCCTCCCTGGTGGTGGTGGTTCCACTCGCCGTCGTAGCCGACGCTGTTGTAGGCGTTCTGGATGGCCTCGAAGACGGTTCCTGCGGTTCCTGAATCCGTTTGGGCGGCGTCCCGTGTCGCCGCAAGCGCCGTCGACTCGACGCGGGCAGCCGCTCGATGGCGATCCTCGAGCCACTCGGGGGGGTCGAAGGCGACGGTTCGGGTACAACTGGCGTGTAATCCACCGCGTTCGGCCGTCACCGAGAGCAGTGCGTACTCGCCGAGTTCGGCGGTCGTCGGCGTATAGTGTCGATATCGCCCGACGCGCTCGCTGCCACCGACGAGAACGACCGGGGCCTCGATGTCACGGGCCGAGAGGGCAACGCGGATCGCCGAGGCGACCTCGTGTTCGGTGTCGTCAGCGCGAAGCTCCCGGCAGACGGCTTCGACCGCGGCGGCCGTCTGCTGGCCGAGTTCCCGATAGCGGGTTTGATCGCGGTCGGTCAGCGGCTGTCGAAGCGCCGTCGGGTCGACCCGATCCAGCCACGGGACGTCGATATCAGCAGCTGCCCGTTCGCCGCCAACGTGGTCCGCGATCGCCGCCTCGAGCGACGTCTCATACCAGGGAAACGTCTCGAGGCTCACATCGTCGATATCGGGCAGTTCTTCCTCGAGGATTCGGTCGGCTTCGATGGTGTCCGTAAGCAAGCACAACTCCATGCCGTCGAAGCCGATGGCCGCGACGCCGGTATCGGCCTCGCGGTCGATGACGTTCGAGCCGCCGGTTAGCCAGGCAAAGGAGTTCGGTCGGGCAAACCAGACCGAGTCGAGATCGTTGGCCTCGAGGTAGGTCTCGAGTCGTTCGCGTTTGTCCATGCAGGGTGCTATCGTGTAGAGGTCTTGAATCCGACGAAGCACCCATACGCTGTTTTCTGTGCTGACAGCTCTCGTCGATCCGCCTCGAGATGTAGCGGTCGGTATCGTCGTGCTCGAGGGTGCTGTGGACCGTTCTAATGAGCTGAGAACGACTCGAGACCTCTATAAGGGGGTGGTCCTAAGCCCCGGGCGAACAACCGTGTCGTCAGATAGTCAACCCCGTTCGAGGCTCCGTTTGTTGATCGATCGGTTCGGCTTTCCACACCTGCTCGCGACGACGCTGGTGCTCGTCGCTGCGACGATCTTGCTTGGAGTTGCCGCAAAGGCGACCGGCTCGGGACTGGCATGTGAGGCCAACTGGCCCCAGTGTGATGCTGGTCCGTGGAACCTGTTTCCGGCGAATATCCCGAGTTTCTACGAGTGGATCCATCGCTTCGTTGCGATGTTCGCTGGCGTTGCGATCATCGGCTCTGCGCTTTCGGCCTGGCGAACGCCGACCGTCGATAGCCGCGTCGCCACACTCGTCGTCCTCGGAATGATCTTGACCCCAATTCAGGTCTACCTCGGTCGAGAGACCGTCCTGGCCTACGATCTAGAAATCCTCTCCTTGCACTTCTGGACGGCCGTGCTCATCTTTGCGCTGTTCGTCGTCGCGACGTTGCTGGTCTGGCAGGCCTCGTTGACGAAAGGTCACATCCTGGGCGCACTCGGACTCGGCGTGCTCGCGTTACCGGTGCAGCTTCTGCTTAGTCCGTTCATCCTCGAGGCGATTACGAACTCGGTCGCCTTCCTCGATCTGACCTACTCCTCGCCGACCGTCCAGATGACCCATTATGCATCGAGTCTTGCCATTGTCGGTTCCGTCATCGCCGCGGGGACAGTTGGCCGCTGGAAACTCGAGGACGGACGACTCCTCGGATTGCTCGCCGGCACCGGGTTGGTGGCTTTCGTCGTCGTCTTCCTCGGCCGCCAGACGACCATGACGGTTAACACCACGCTCGAATCGCTGTATTTCGGCACTGCTGTGGTGCTTTTGATCGCCTTCAGTGTGAGCCTCTGGGCGGTCAGAAACGCCGCAGAGCCACGCTCGCGCCGGCTGTAATGTCCCTGTTCGACTGACACACGGGCAACAGCCAGGATCCGGCCGTGACCTGTCTCCCGCCGTCGGGACCGGCGGACCTTTTTCCACGCCAGCCGAACGACCGTGCATGCGGACCAGCCTCAACGTTCCCGAGGAGATGTTAGCGGAGTTCGATCGAACCTGGAAAGCCGAAGGACTGGACTCGCGGTCGCGCGCGCTTCGAGAAGCGATCCAGGAGTACGTCGAATCCCATCACCGACTCGAGGAAAGCCACGGCCCAGTGGCCGCGACGGTCGCGTTCGATTACGTCCACGAGGCGATCATCGAAGACCTCCACGAGATCCAACACGACTTTCAAGCCGAGATCGATACCACCTGCCACGTCCATCACGGTGAGTGGTGTCTCGAGGTGATCTTCTGTCAGGGGGACGCCGAGCAGATCCGCTCGCTGGTCTATCGGCTGAAAGATTTCGATGCGGTCGGCCGTGTCTCGGTGACGTTGTTGCGATCGGAGACGAGGTCGACGGTCTGATCGAACGGCTGGGCCGAATCGCGCCCAGACGTATGCCCAACCGAGACCATTATACAATCGACGCACGTACCGATCGCTCGTGAAAAACGTCACCGACAGGACAACGAATCCGTTCGGGCTTCGAGCACCGTTCGACCGGACGGCCCCAGGCGAACGGACGGCGGTCTACGGCTACGGTGACGCCAACGCCGATTTTCACGTCATCGGCGATCATCCGGGCGTCCACGGTGGCAAGCGAACTGGCGTCCCGTTTACCGAAACCGACGCCGGAACCGGCATCCAGGAAATCCTCCGCGAGGTCGGTTTTGTGAGTGGGCCAGCCGACGAGCCAGTCCTCGAGAACGCCTTTCTGAGCTACATCCACCTGTGTTGTCTGCCGAACGGTCACGACCCAACACGCGAACAGTACGACACCCTCGAGCGATTTTTCGATGCGGAGCTCCGGGCGATCAACGCCCACATCCTGCTTCCAGTCGGCGAGTGTGCGACTGATCACGTCCTTCATGAGTACACCACCCAGCGTCACCGACTCGAGTTGGATATGGCGACGCTACACGGCACAGAGATTCGTGGACGTGGCTTTCTGGTCGTTCCAATCAGAAATCCCGACGAATGGGACGACGATGACCGCAAGACGATCGTCGCCACCATAGAGTCGATTCTTGGCCGTGATTATCGCCAGACGAAAGGCGTTGCGACGCTGGTCGGCTAGT
>LKMM01000130.1 GCA_001563885.1 Natrialbaceae archaeon B1-Br10_E2g27 | reverse complement strand
TCTGCGGCGTCGTCCCAGCCCATGTACTCGAGCATCATACGACCTGAGAGGATGATGGCGGTGGGGTTGACCTTGTCCTGGCCTTCGTATTTTGGTGCAGAGCCGTGGACGGGTTCGGCGAGCATGCGGCCCTCACCGAAGTTGCCACCGGGGGCAATGCCGAGACCGCCGATTTGTGCCCCACAGGCGTCTGACATGTAGTCGCCGTTTAGGTTCATCGTCGCAACGACGTCGTACTCGTCGGTGCGGGTCAGAATCTGCTGGAGCATGTTGTCAGCGATGCGGTCGTTGACGACGACGGCGTCTTCGGGCGCTTCGCCGTCGCGTTCCTCCCAGAGGGTGTCCTCGGTGATGACTTCCTCGCCGTATTCCTCGTTGGCAACCTCATAGCCCCAGTCGCGGAACTGACCTTCGGTGAACTTCATGATGTTGCCCTTGTGGACGAGGGTAACGGAGTCACGGTCGTTCTCTAGGGCGTAGTCGATGGCCTCGCGGACGAGTCGCTTCGTCCCGAACTCGGTAATCGGCTTGACGCCGATGCCGACTGGGCCGTCGTGGATGGTGCTATCGAAGCCCATCTCGTCTTCGACGAACGCTTTGACCTCTTCGACTTCGTCGGTGCCGGCTTCCCACTCGATGCCGGCGTAGACGTCTTCGGTGTTCTCTCGGAACGTGACCATGTCCATCTGCTCTGGGGATTTGACCGGAGATGGAACGCCATCTAAGTGGTAGGTTGGTCGAACGTTTGCGTACAGATCGAGTAGCTTTCGCAGACCGACGTTGAGCGACCGGAAGCCGGCACCGACGGGCGTCGTCAGTGGGCCTTTGATCGCGACGCGGTGGTCTTTGATTGCCTCGACGGTCTCCTCAGGGAGGTTCTCGTCGTATTTTTCGCGGGCGGATTCGCCGGCATAGACGCGCATCCAGTGAATCTCGCGGCCGGTCGCTTCAGCAGCAGCGCCGAGCACCTGCTGTGCGGCCGGGCCGACATCCTTGCCCACACCGTCACCGTAGATGATCGGGATGATCGGGTTGTCGGGTACCTCGAGTTCGTTGTCGGTTCCCTCCTTCAGCGTGATCTTTTCTCCCGCTTCGGGGACCTCGATCTTGTCGTAGCTCATCTCGTCTGTACGGTGCTCCGATGGGGCTAAAAGACCTCTCATTTCTCTCCGAGGGGAGCTCACAAACGGAACATCGAGACCACCAAAACGCCAATATCGGCCAGAAGAGCAGACCAGTCCGGGAAATACGACGGACGATCGTGAACGTCTTCGCCGCTGCGTTCGGCCTCACTCTCGTCGATCGTCGTCATCCGAAAAGACGTCTGCCGGATTATATTTCCGTTAGCGATCGCGTTCAGTTGTCTCTACTTCCACCGTCGCCGTATCGGGAGTCGCGTCCTGACCGGCAGCCGCCGACTGCCCATTGGTCGACTCTACGTTGGTAGTTGCGCCGTCCCAGTATCGACCGATGAACGCGAGTCCGGCCCCGATGAGTACAACGCCGACGACGGCGAGTGAGAGGTGGCCACCGGTAGACGCCAACTCCTCTTCGAACAACACCCAGACGCCAGTCAGGGAAGTGATCCCACAGACGACGAGTGCCGTCCCCACGTCGACGCGGTCACGGTCGTCCTCGAGTAGCACTCGAGCAATAGCGACAGCGCTCATGACGGCACAGAACACCAATAGCACGACGACCGGTGACATCCCTGCGACGGTTCACGGGCTCCGGTGGTAAGTGTGCGGATTTCGGCTGGACATCGCTCGCCGAGAAACTCCGGAAAAAGTTCGACGATCAACGTACCAAGTTTTTATTATTGTCGTATTCGTTTTCATACTGTATGTTGAAACCACCCTACCAGCCGGCACAGACCTGTCCTCACTGTGAGACGAGGCTCTCTAACGTCCAGGGGATTGAGACCTGTCTCGAGTGTGCGTGGATCGAACCTCGAGTGACGGCTGCTTCTTTGGAGTGACCCGACAGTCACGGTCACTCGAGGTTCACTCGAGACTGAGGATCGGGAAAGACTCATGTGGCTCTTGGTGGCGAGTGACAGTGTCATGGGGTACGACGACGACGGCGTCCACACCATCTGTCCGTACTGCGGGGTTGGCTGTGGACTCACGTTAGAATCCGGCGAGGAGGATGGTGCGGTCTCGATCACACCGTGGTTCGACGCACCGGTAAACGAGGGCGCACTCTGTATCAAAGGCGGCGCATCGACCGAGGTGGTCGCACACGAAGACCGACTGACGGAGCCGCTGGTCAAGGTCGACGGCACCTTCCACACCACAACCTGGGACGACGCACTCGAGGGTATCGTTGCCGAACTCGAACGCCTTCGAGACGAATACGGACCCGACGCGACGGGCTTTTTTGGCTCCTCGAAGGTGATGAACGAGGAAAACTACCTGTTGCAGAAACTCGCCCGTCGCTACGGGACGAACAACGTCGACAACTGCACGCGGATGTGTCACGCCTCGACGGTCTACACGCTTCGGAACAGCCTGGGGGCGGGCGCGATGACAAACAGCATGGCCGACCTGCGCGACCACGGCGACGTGTTCTGGATTCAGGGTGCAAATCCGGCCGAACAACACGTCATCGCTCACAGCAACTACTTCCGGCGGGCCGCACTCGAGGGGTCGACGATCGTCCAGGTCGACCCACACGCGAACAAGACGAGCCGCGACGCCGACATCCACCTCCAGTTGAAACCGGGGACTGACATCCCACTGCTCAATATCGTCCTGAAGACGATTCTCGAGGAGGGGCTATACGACGAATCGTTCATCGAGGAACGAACGACGGGCTTCGAGCAACTCGAGGCGACGCTTGCAGACGTCGATATGGGGCAGGCGGCCGACATCTGTGAGGTCCCACTCGAGGATATCCAGGAGGCAGCCCGCATCTACGCCGAAGCCGATAACGCGGCCATCTTCACCGGGATGGGGATGAGCCAGCACCGCTGTGGCGTCGACAACGTCCAGAACGAGGTGAATCTCGCCCTGATCACCGGCAATATCGGTCGACCTGGCACCGGCGTCAACCCACTGCGTGGCCAAAACAACGTCCAGGGGACCTGTGACGTCGGTGCGATGCCGAACGTCTTGCCGGGCTATCTCGAGGTCGACGACGACGAGGCCCGCGAATCCGTCGAGGCAGTGTGGGGCTTTGAGATCCCGCCTGAGCCAGGGCTGACGAACGTCGAGGTGTCGAACCAGATCGGCGACAGCGTTCACGGGCTCTACATTATGGGCGAAAACCCCGTGATGAGCGAACCGGACGCCACCGAGGTCGAACGGCGGATGGACGACCTCGAGTTTCTGGTCGTCCAGGATATCTTCATGACCGAGACGGCCGAACACGCAGATATCATCCTGCCGGCGACCTCCTGGGCCGAACGCGGCGGCACGGTGACGAACACCGACCGCAGAGTCCAACTGATGCGTGAGGCGACCGACGTCCCCGGGAACACGCGCCACGACCTCGATATCCTCTGTGAGGTCGGCACGCGACTGTTCGGCGAGGGTGCCGGCTTCGAGTTCGACGACCCCGAAGACGTCTTCGAGGAACTGCGCGAAGTCGCACCCATCTACCACGGCATCACCTACGAGGGGATCGGCCTCGAGGGCATCCAGTGGCCCTGCTATGAAGAAGGCGACGAGGGCGATCAATATCTCTACGAAGAGAGTTTCGACACCGACGACGGACTGGGCGTTATCCGCGGGGTCCGCCACACCGAACCCGCGGAGGTTCCAGACGAGGAGTTCTCGCTCGTGCTCACGACTGCCCGACTCGAGGAACACTACAATACGGGAACGATGAGCACGCGCTCGCCGACGTTGCGCCGTCGCACGCCCGAGAACTTCGTGGATATCCACCCCGCAGACGCCGAGCAACGGGGTATCGAAGATGGTGACTACGTGCGACTGCGCTCGAGACGTGGCGAAATCGTCCTCGAGGCGAACGTCACCGAAGATATCGCCGAGGGAGCCATCTGGACGACACCACACTTCGCCGATGCACGGGCAAACACGCTCACGAACGACGTGCTCGATCCGTTAGCGAAGATTCCCGAGTACAAGGCGGCGGCAGCCGAGGTCGAACCGGTCGAGGGTGGGAAATCGGGAGAACCGGCCGACGATTAGCCGCTCGAGTTCTCGACGGTTTCTCTGGAAGTCACAACCGACTGCCTTCGTTTTGTGACCGGGGCACAGATTCTTGACCCCACGCGGTGGCCTGACACAGCATGACGCAAATACCGGTTACGGTCATAAGCGGGTATCTGGGTGCGGGGAAGACGACGCTGATCAATCACCTGCTGACGAACCAGCAGGGCCATCAGATCGCCGTCATCGTCAACGACATGGGCGAGATCAACATCGATGCCGACCTCATCGCCCGCAAGAGCGACGACGAGGGGATCATCGACCTCTCGAATGGCTGTATCTGCTGTCGGCTCCAGGGGGACTTACTCGAGGAGGCCGAACGTCTCGCCGACGCCAGGGAGTTCGATTATCTGCTGGTCGAGGCCTCGGGAATCAGCGAACCGATCCCGATCGCACAGGTGTTTCTCGAGGGAACCGAGGCGTCCGAGGCGGACCCAACCGAGCGCTTCCGGCTGGATACGATGGTGACGGTGCTCGATACCTACGGGTTCTGGAAGGAGTTCGACGCTGGAGAATCGCTCCCAGAGCACGTCGAAGAAGACGACAGTCGGCCACTGAGTGAGGTGTTAGTCGAGAGCATCGAGTTCTGTGATGTCCTCTTGTTGAACAAATGCGATATGGTGCCCGAGGACGTCCTCGAGGAAATCGAGGCTGTCATCGCCGAGTTACAGCCGACGGCCAAACGCATCCGAACAACCTACTCGGAGGTCGACCCAGAGCGTGTCCTCGATACGGGCCGGTTCGATTACGAGCAAGCCAGACGCGCCCCGGGCTGGAAACGACAGTTAGCGGCACACGGTCGCGGCGAAGCCGACACGGCCCACGAACACGCAGACGATCACGGCCACGACCACGACCACAGCCAGGCCGACCGTCACGGCGTGACCTCGTTCGTCTACTCCGAATCGCGTGTGTTTCATCCCGAACGGCTCGCTGCGTGGCTCGAGGAGTGGGACGGCTCGATCATCCGGGCGAAAGGCGTCGCAAGCGTCGCGGGGACCGACGACGTGATCGGCGTCAGTCAGGCCGGCCCGTCGGTGCAGGCGGGTCCGATCGGCGAGTGGGGCCCCGAGGACGACCGACGGACGCAGCTGGTGTTCATCGGCCAGGAGCTAGATGAACAGCAAATTCGGGCGGAACTCGAGGCGTGTCTGCTCGAGGGGACGGAAGCCAAACCGGGGGACGTCGAGGCGTTTCCGCTCTGAGACGGCCCGGCTACACCAGTCCGAGTGCTCCGAAGCCGGCGACGGAGGCGACGACGAGCCCACCCGTCCAGGCGGCGAGTCCGACAGAGAGCCAGCCGATGGCGGCCCGTCGATCGGACTCGAGGACGGCAGCGACGAGGGCGGTAAGATGGATACCGGCGAGCAGTGGGCCTGCGAAGGCGAGACCGGCAAGACCGTATCGTCGCCAGAGGCGGCGTGCGCGTCCGTAACGGCCACTCGAATCGCGCTCGTCACTGGCCTCGCGCCCGTCCGTTCCACGCCAGGAGTGCCACCACTCGAGGAGTTGGTGCTGTGTATAAACGATACTCCCGACGGCGCTAACGCTGCCGGCAAACGCCGCCATGCCTGTCAACACCGGATCGAAGCCGAGTCCGATCGCCACAGGGATGACGAGAAACGGCTCGACCGCCGGCGTCATGGCGAGAACGAAGACGAGGAGATACCCCACGAGCCCCCCTGTCTCCTCGAGCCACGCGCCGACTTCGATGACCGCTGGGAACAAAGACATGTGGGATGTACATCATTTCACCCACGTCTCACAAAAAGATATCTAGTTCACGGTTCGATCTTCTCACGACAAAAGCCGTGTCCGAGCCCCTTATAACGCGAGTTCGTCTTTGAGGTCGTCCCAGGACTCGTGGAATCCGTGCGTCGACTGTGAGGTGGTCTCCTCGGTCATCGCTTGCTGGTAGATGTCATCGTACTCGAGCAAGGACCGCCAGCCCTCGCGATGTTTGAGGTTACAGTACAGACACATGCTGGTCACGTCAGTACGGCCACCAGCGGCTAAACGGTTGTGCTCGAGTCGGTGTGAGTGCACTCGAGGTGGAGTTACCTGTGGGCTGTATGCAACGCGGCCGATCGGCCGGCGGCACGTGTGGCCGACCGTATATAAAGTGTAAATATGTTCAGTTTAGAGGCCAACAGATTGAAATAGTGGACAGAGAAAGGATGTTCAGGAAATGAATACCGCACAGTGTGCAGGATACGTTCGAAACTCATCAGAGACACTCAGTCGCGGCTGTCCACATTGTGAGTGGCATACAGTCGTCGATTCGTACCCGGAGATGGTCAAACGCTATCAGGACCACCTCCGGGAGGACCATCCGAAGGCGTGGCTCCGGGGCTGATTGGCTCGAGCGCGAAAAAAAAAGTCGGACGGAGTTAGGGCTCGAGGAGCACCTTCGTGACGCCCTCTTCGCGCTCGTCGAACTTCTCGTACATCTCTGGAGCCTCCTCTAGGTCGACGCGGTCGGAGACGACCCAGCTTGGATCTGCTCGGCCTTCGATGATCATATCGCGCAGTTGTCGGTTGTACTGCTTGACGTTACACTGGCCGGTGCCGAGTTTGTGGCCCTTCTCGAAGAGTTTCCCGAAGTCAATGCCAAGTCGTCCCTGGGCGGCCATCTCTTCGGGCGCGCCGGGGTCTTCGGGAACGTACAGGCCGGGGATGCCGAGTTGGCCGGTCGGGCGTACCACGCGGATCAGGTTGTTGAGTACGACCGCTGGATTTTCTTTGGCAGGGTCGTAGGCGTAGTCTTCGGTTTCTTCGTCGACGTCTTTGGGGTCGGTCGCCTGGTAGCCAACGGCGTCGACGCCTTTGTCGATTTCGCCACCGTGTTCGTCGATGATCTGCTCGACTGGATCGCCCTCCCGGAAGTCGATCGAGTGGGCATCACAGTGGTCTTCGGCCAACTCGAGGCGTTCTGGAACCTGGTCGACGACGTAGATTTC
>LKMM01000129.1 GCA_001563885.1 Natrialbaceae archaeon B1-Br10_E2g27 | reverse complement strand
CTTGCGTCGGCATCGACGTGGTCGGTGAGCATCTCCGCGTAGGCCTGGACGAGCTGGAGGTCGTTGCGGATATCGTGACGGACGACCTGATTGAGGATCTCTAAGTTGTCACGCTGGCGCTCGAGTTCCTGTTCGTACTCGACCCGGTCGGAGACATCTCTGGACATTGCAATGAACTGTCGGTGGCCGTCGACCTCGATGTCGTTGATCCAGACCTCCGTGGGATGGGTCGTGCCATCAGCGTGTTGATGGATCCCCTCGGCAGTGAGTGTCTCATCCGGACCGAGCGTCTCCCATGCCGCTTCGAGGGTCTCTCGATCGACGCCAACCTCTACGTCCCAGACGTTCATCGACGTCAGCTCGGCACGACTGTACCCGAGATGATTCGTTGCAGCCTTGTTAGCGTCGATGATAGAACCGTCCTCGTCGTGGACGAGAATTGCATCCGGTGCCTCATCAAACAGACTCTGGAGCCGTTTTTCGCTATCGGTGAGCCCTGTCTCGTATCGGTCACACTCGAGTTCGTCGCCGATCCGTCTGGCGAGTGCAGTAGCCGTCGATTGCATGGCGGCTCCGGGAAGGTGCTTTCGAGGTCGTTCGTCACCGAAACAGAGCGTTCCGTAGATGTCGTCGTTGACGACGATCGGGGCGCTAAGAACCGAGCGGAACCCGAACCGTTCGAACGCCGGATCGTCGGCCCACCCCTCGTTTGGTGCGTCCTCGAGCGGGACCGTTGAACCTGGGTTCAACTGTTCGTTGTCGCCGGTTGCCGCGACGATGGTTTGTGCCTCGTCGTCGATCCTCGCGACGTATCCGATCGGGTATCCGAGTCGGTCGGTTATGGTTTCGAGTAGGTGAGTGAGTCTCGAGGTGACATCCTGGTCGGGATCAGTTGTAAGCGTCCGGACGGCCGTCAGCGCATCCACCGCCCGTCGCAGTTGGTCGGTCTCGACTGAGTTGGCTTCCCGCCGCGTTGTAGCGACTGCTGTCCGAACGCGTCGTTCGACGACCGCTCCCCGATCCTGAAGGTCGGCAGTCCGGAGGAACTCCGTGACGTCCGTTTGGTCGATATGAGGCGGTAACTCGTCGTCAACGAGTGCGATGATCGCCGGTTTGGATCCCGTTTCGGACTCCGCTGGCAGTGTCCCAACCGCGGTCGGCTCGATGATCACACAGTCGGTGTCGTCTGCAGACAGTATCTCAGTCTCGTCGGAATCGACCGTTCGAACGGCGATTTCGTTGTCAGCCAATATTTCCGTCGTCGTCGGTGGCACGGACACACCAACGACTACCAGATTGAGTTGCTCCCCCATCGGATTCTCCCCCATCATACGGGCTAACGCGTTGCTCGGACAAAAGAACAGTCGTCTGTTCTTACTGCATGGGAGGACGGGATCGAGAGAAAACAGCTATCCGTCGCCGGTCGTAGACACAGTCGATGGAGGTTGCGTTGATTACGGTCGGCGACGAGTTGCTCTCGGGTGATACGGTCAACACGAACGCAAACTGGCTGGCCGATTCTCTCACCGATCGTGGTGTCAAGGTAGCCCGGATTCTTACGGTTCCCGACGACCGACAATCGATCGCCGACGCCGTCATGACTTACAGCGATGGGTTCGACGCCGTCGTCGTCACCGGCGGCATCGGTGGAACGCCCGACGACGTGACGATGGAGGCGGTCGCAGATGCCTTCGATCGTGAGTTGACCGTCTCGGAACTGGCCCGCTCGGCTGTCAAGACTCGACTGACAGAGATCGAGCAACGGCTTCCGGACCGTGATCTCGCAGTCGACGTCGATACCGAGGCTGCCGTTCCCGACGGCAGTCGCCCGCTGGTCAACGAGACAGGCCTCGCGCCGGGGTGTGTACTCGAGAACGTCTACGTTTTGCCAGGTATTCCGGACGAACTGATGTCGATGTTCGATCGCGTGGCGGATGAGTTTGTGGGTAAGCGCCGGTCGACGTATCTGTATACGGTCGAGCCGGAGGCGAATATTATCCCGGCACTAACGGAGTCGATGGACCGATTCGACGTGACGGTCGGCTGTTACCCCGACCGCGAAGCCGCACACAACCGACTACGGATCACTGGTGTTGACGATACCGAACTGGCCGCTGCAAGCGAGTGGCTGCTAGAAAACATACACGCAAGCGAGACGCCCGTCTCACGCGAGTGGGAGCACGATGAGGAGTCGAAAATCGAACAGGATGAGACCAGCCGATCACAGTAACTCGACGACCGATTCCAGACTCTCGAGTTCGATCGTCGGCTCGACCTCGAGTCGCCGATCAGCGTTGTGTCCACGGCGCAGAAAGACCGTATCGAAGCCAGCCCGATCTCCGGCGACGACGTCGCTTTCACTGTCGCCGACGTACAGCGGATTCGTTGCGTTCAGATCGGCTGCTGCGGCCTCGAGAAACGTGGGTTCGGGCTTTTTAACCTGAAGGCTCTCTCGAGTTGGCGATCTGGCGTGGACCGTCTCGATACGCTCCCGGAGGCCATAGTGCTCGAGGACGAACTCGACGATCCGGGTCTGGTTGTTGCTTGCAATGCCGATTGGGACGTCGACGTGCTCTATAGCGGTCACGTCGTCGTATGGGGCTTTGCTGCCGGCTTCGGTCGCGGCTCGCAGCGTCGCGTCGATTCGGTCCTCGCGATACCGCCAGAGCTCATCAGGGTCGATTTCGTACCGATTCGCGACGCGACGGAGTTCGTCCTCGAGGACACGGATGGTGAGCGTATCGACGTCTTCGGGCCGTGGATCGCCAATGCCTGCGTCGGCGAACGCGAACGCGGCAGCCTCCCGCAGCACCGATCGCTGACAGAGAGTGACGATGACGCCGTCGTGGTCGAGAACGAGTCCGTCGTAGCCAGCCATTACTCGATAATTGGGGACCGACCAACTGAGGCTATCGGTTCCGGCATGCCACTACGATCAGAGTTCGGTCTCGCTTCGGTAGACCATCTGCATCGGGAGTCCCTCGGCATCTGTCGGCGGGTCTGCCGGCAGCCGGCGAAACTCCTCGGATGATGCACACGCGGTGAGTGCGAGCGCAAACGCATCCAGAAGGTCGTCGATGCCGACGCGATGGCCCGACGCAGCGACCATACTGGCAACTTGCCGCCACGTTCCTGGTTCGTACTCGGGAACGTCCTCGAGGATCGACAGGCGTTCGTCGATTCCGGCTGCCGTGTGTTTGCTGTAGGCGAGTTCGTGGCCAGCCAGCGCACGAAAACAGACCTCCGGATGGCCTTCGAGGACGATCTCGGGGTCTGCCTCGCCACGAAGCAACTCGTCGACTGCGACGATCCCCGCCGAGATGTTGGCTGCCTGTTGGGTGAGCCCCTTTCCCGTCACTTCCTTGTTTGTCTCGTTGACCTCGGCATATGACGCTCCCCCGGCGGCTAACTGCGCCGCTTTGCGGGCGGGCGGGGTGAACACCGATGACCATCGTGAGCCGATCGCCGCCCTCGCGAGTGAATCACACTTCCTCGAGCGCTCACCCGACGCTTCGATCCCAGTTTCGGCGTCACAGAGACCAATTGGAACGTCGACGACGATGCGTGTCGCCGTCTCACCGTACTGGGTCCAGAGCTCCTCGACCGTCTCGAAGACGTCGGCTGTCGGCTCGCTTTGCTCGCTGGAGTAGCCAACGGCAACCCACGAACCCGTTGCCCAGTCGACGCCGACGTACTGTGAACACATACTCGAGCCTCGAGCGGCCAGCCTCTTCGGTGCGCCGGTACCGATCTCTCGGACGGCTGTAAGCCGAGTTACAGGTATTCTTTCGAAATGCCCGCGCCCATCGTGTAGTTGGGATCGACCATGTTACCCAGGCGTGCCTCGCCAACCTGCGTGAGCAACATGTAGGCCTCGAGTTCCTCGAAGTCGTAATCCGCTGCCATCCAGTCGATCAGATCCCGGTAGGCGACCCGGGCGGCGTCTTCCATCGGCCGCACACTGCCGACACTCATGATCTTCTCGTCGTCCTCGAGTCGGGGCCACTCGAGGGGCCAGTCCTCGATCAACTCGACCGTAATGGTCGTCGTCGTCGGGTGTTCGATGGCAACGCCACAGAGTTCGCCATCTCCCTGGGCAGCATGACAGTCGCCAAGATAGACCAGCCCGCCTTCCGTACTTACCGGGAGATACACTGTCGTTCCCGGGGTGATGTCGGGCAAGTCCATGTTACCGCCGTGATCGTGGGGGGTCAACGCACCGATCGAATCGATCTCCGGCGAGGTGCTGATCGTCCCGATAAACGGCTCGTAGGGAATCGTCGTCTCCTCGTCCCACTCGATGCCGTCAGTCGTCACCTCGAGTTTCTTTACGACCTCGGGTAACGGATCGTGGAGCATCGCCGTCTTGTCGGTCGCCGTCAGCCCACCGAAGTAGGGGACGAGACAGGTCGTCCCCCGTGGCTGTGGCCCGCGTGGCTCGATCGACTCGATGGTGATCGCGAGTGTGTCGCCTTTCTGTGCACCCTCGACGTGGATGGGGCCACACTGGGGATTCAGGTACGGCATCTCGAGGATCTCACTCGGATTGTCCTCCTCGGACGTAATCTTCCCCTCGAAGGCATCGACCGTCTCGACTGCGATCGTATCGCCTGGTTCGACCTCGAGTACGGGGTCGGCGTAGGGCCCGACAGTGTAATGAAACTGTGTCTGATCGTCCTCAGTGAGGTGGTGTTCTGCCATAGGCAAACGACCACGAGCGGCTACTTGAAACTGTAGCGCGATTGCACCGCTCGATACCGGATTGTTAGGATCCGTCTATCAACGACGAACGAAGCGCGGCCAACAGTCGCGGCGAGGCAAGTTACAACTCGCGTGCCATCTCGTACTCGCCGCGTTCGCGCATCGTGATCTCGAAGCCGGCGGATTTATACAGATTCATGGCGATCCGGTTTGTCCGCGCAACGCTCAGCCAGACGTGGTCGATGCCGTCTGCTTTGCCGACTGCGAGCAACTCACGAATCAGGTGCGTGCCGATCCCGGCTGACTGGTATTCCGGTCGGACGAAAATAGCGAGTTCGGAGGTCCCGTCGTAGGGAATCAACACCGAGTGGCCGACGATATCCTCGCCGTGGCGGGCTACAACCGTCAAGCCATCTTCGAGAAGCCCCTCGAGCCAGGTTGCAGTCCGTGTGTCCTGTCGAGGTGGCAGTCCCTGTGCGCGGGAGTCGTCGTCGAAGTGGCTGTACATCTCGACCAGCGGTTCGACGCCGCCGTCGTACTCGCCGACCGTGATCTCGCGTCCGGCCCGATCGGTAAACGGGCTGGGCGGACGCTCGATCGGCGACCGCTGATCGGTGCCGGAGGTCATATCTGTTCTTCGAGGACCACAGCCCTAAGAACTGCTCGCATTCCCGATTGCTGGGACCGACCTGACTGTCACCGGTTTCGGGCAGTCACCGGCAGCAGTTTCCGTCAGCTTACTGTTCGTCGGGCAACTGCCCAACCAACTCGCTTGCGACGCCGGTGTACCCTGCAGGCGTCAGCTGGTAGAGTTCCTCACGAACGCTATCGTCGACCTCGAGGTCGTCGAATAGCTCTCGGAAGTCCTCGAGCGTAATCTCTCGGCCGCGGCTGATGGCTTTGACACGCTCGTAGGCGTCTTCTTTGCCCTCACGTCGGAGGATCGTCTGGACGGCCTCGCCGATGATCTCGGGCGTCGCGTCGAGTTCATCACGCATCACCTGCTCGTTCGGGACGACTTTCGCCAAACCGGCTGCGGTCTTTGTGTAGCCGATCAGACAGTGAGCGAATGCCGCGCCGATATTTCGTTTGACGGTCGAATCCGAGAGATCCCGTTGGAGTCTCGAGGTGGTGATGTAGTCGGCAAGGAAGGTGAGATCCGAATTGGCTTTCGAGAGGTTGCCCTCGCTGTTTTCGAAGTCGATCGGGTTGACTTTATGTGGCATCGTCGAGGAGCCGGTTTCGCCCTCGACGGCCTCCTGGCCAAGATAGCGATCGGAGATGTACAGCCACATATCCCGGTCGAGATCGAGCACAACGTCGTTTGCACCGCGGAGGGCGTCGAAGACGGCCGCCAGGTCATCACACGGGTTGACCTGTGTCGAAAGCGACTCGAACTCGAGGCCGAGGTCGGTAACGAACTCCTGGGCGAACGACTGCCAGTCGACGTTCGGATAGGCGGCGACGTGGGCGGCGTAGGTGCCGGAGGCACCGCCGAGTTTGCCCCGAAGGTCGTCGGTTGCACGGCGAATACGTCCAATCGCAGCGCCAACGCGGGCAGCGTAGACGGCCATCTCCTTGCCGAAGGTCGTCGGGGTCGCAGGTTGGCCGTGGGTTCGAGCGAGCATCGGCAGGTCCCGATACTGGTGGGCCATTCCCGAGAGCGTCTGGGCGACGCCGTCGAGTTCCGGCAGGAGCACCTCCTCGAGGGCATCACGGACGAGCAACCGATGGGCGAGGTTGTTGACGTCCTCACTGGTTAGCCCGAAGTGGATCCACGCCGAGGCGTCGCTGTCCTCGGCCAGTGAGTGGCGAATAAAGTACTCGACGGCTTTGACGTCGTGGTTGGTCGCCTCGAAGCCAGCGTAACCTTCGACCTCGAGTGTCTTGATCAGGCGGGCATCCTCCTCGGCAAAGGCCTGATAGAGCCCACGCAGGCGCTCGCGTTCGTCCGCGTCGATTTCGAGTGGCGTTACCTCGAGGTCGGCAAGCGCGATCAAGTACTCGACTTCGACGTGGACGCGAGCACGCATGAGTGCAGCCTCACTCGCGTACGGCGACAGGGGTGCCGTCCGACCGCTATACCGGCCATCGATCGGCGAAACGGCGTACAGCGTGTCTGTATCGGTCATCGCCGGAGGATTTTCCGCACACCGTCAAAGGGGTGTCGAAACCCCCGCGTGGAGGCCCCCGTGTGTGTGCATATCACTGCCTTTACTGGGAGTGATTTTGCTCGAATAATCCACGGTGGTGCATACTTTTGCCGACGAGACCGCAACCACTTTGGCCCCTGCAGATGCGAATGCACGTATGACGAAAATCGCCGGAATGGCCGGCAACCGAGGGCGCAACCTGTTGAATATCGCCGACAGAGCACCAGGCGGGGCCGAACTCGCCGTCGTGGTGACGAACACCGACGAGGCACCGGTGCTCGAGGCCGCCGCCGAACGCGAGATTCCGACCGAGGT
>LKMM01000128.1 GCA_001563885.1 Natrialbaceae archaeon B1-Br10_E2g27 | reverse complement strand
GCGTACGTCGTCGGCTGGACGACGGGCTATTTCATCCTGCTTATTTTCATGGCCGCGCAGTTTCGCCGGTTTGGAAAGTACACGGCACCCGACTTCGTCGGTGACCGATTCTACTCCGAGTGGGCCCGCGGAATTGCCGCGTTCACGACGCTCGCGATTGCGTTCGTCTACGCAGTCGGCCAGGCATCAGGGATGGGACTGATGGCCCAGTACATCTTCGGCATCTCGTATGAGCTCGGCGTCATCCTGTTGATGGGTGTTACCATCGGGTACGTTGCTCTCTCGGGCATGCTGGGGACGACGAAAAACATGGCTATCCAGTATGTCATCCTCATCATCGCCTTTACGCTCGGGCTGTACGCGACGGGCTGGGCAGAAGGCTGGTCGCTTGCCGTTCCGTATCTCGAGGCCGGGCCACAGGTCGCCGAGGCTGCAAGTCTCGAGGCGCAGTTCGTCGAGCCGTTCGCGAACGCAGGCTACTACGGCTGGATTGCGTTGACGTTCAGTCTCATCGTCGGCACGTGTGGGCTCCCGCACGTGCTCGTGCGATTTTACACAGTTGACAACGAGCGGACTGCTCGCTGGTCGACCGTCTGGGGCCTGTTTTTCATCTGCCTGCTCTACTGGGGAACCGCAGTGTACGCTGCCTACGGCGGGTTGCTCTACAATCGCGAAGTGAGCGAGGGTGGTGGCTTTGCCGACATGGCCGGCGCGGAAGCCGACGCAATCGTCCTGTTGACGACACAACTGGCCGAGTTGCCCGAGTGGCTGGTCGGCCTGGTCGCCGCCGGTGCGGTCGCCGCGGCGCTTGCGACGACCGCCGGACTGTTCATTACCGCCTCCTCGGCTGCTGCCCACGACATCTACACGAACCTATACAAAGACAATGCGAGCCAGCGCGAACAGCTGATCGTCGGCCGGGGGACTATTCTCGGAATCGGCGTTCTCGTGACGCTGATTGGTCTGAATCCGCCGGCGCTCATCGGCGAACTCGTCGCGATGGCGTTTGCGATCGCCGGCTGTATCTTCTTCCCCGTGTTCTTCCTCGGGCTCTGGTGGGAGAACACGACGAAAGAGGGTGCAATCGCCGGTATGCTCACCGGAATGGTCATCTCCTTCGGTGCGATCTTGAACGACACCGCGATCCCGATGTACACCGGCGTCGAGGAAGCCCTCATCCCCGGACTCGCCGTCTGGCTGCCAGGAACCGCTTCCGCACTGGTCGGCGTCCCGGTGGTTTTCGCGACCATTATTCTGGTCTCGATCGTCACTGACGACCCGCCAGCCAACGTCAAACGGCTCGTCCGCCAGTGTCACAGCCCCGAACCGATGAGCCGAATGGAATCTGCAGAAGACGTCGCCGCCGACGGCGGCACCCCAGCTGACGACTAATCATGTACAATACGATACTCATCCCGACAGATGGAAGCGAGGTCGCCGAGAACGCCGTTACCCACGCTATCGACCTCGCCACCAAGTACGACGCATCGATTCATGCACTGTACGTCGTCGACCTCGACGCGATGGATGTCGCCGTCGGCACCGAACAGATCGACCGGTTCAGACAGGGCGATCTGAGCGACCTACCCGAACTCGAGTCCCGTGCCAGACGGGCAACCGGCTACGTCGCCAAGGAGGCTAGCGATCACAAACTCGATGTCACCGAAGCGATCGTCGCGGGAAACCCACGCAAACAGATCGCCAACTACGGCGAGGAACACGACATCGATCTCATCGTCATGGGATCGGCCGGCCGCGGCGGTGTCCGCCGAGTCTTACTCGGCAGCGTCGCCGAACGAACCCTTCGAACGACGGACATTCCGGTACTCGTCGTCGATATCCGAGACGACTAAGAACTCTATCGTTAGTTTTCAGTCTCTTTTGCACGCTCGAGGCTTGCGAAAAAGCCAAAGTAGGCGACGATGCCGGCGAGCATGAGCATATAATAGGCCCAGGTCGGGCCGTCGATCACGCCAAAGAGCAGATTCACCATCGTCACCCAAACGATTGCGAATACCAGATCGGTAAACAGCCCCCAGCGGTGATCGCGTGCAGTGGTCAACGCGTCGGTGATAGATCTCATGGATCGCTCACCCGTTTCCTGTGGCCGCCCATACCGACGCCTTCGCCGGCGCAGTCAAAAAGGTGTCTCACCTCGAGGCTCCCGTGTCCTCGACATCGAGTTCGACTAACTCGAGTGAACGATCTAAGTGACAGACCTCGTGTGGGGGCTCGCCGATGATTTCACTAATGCGATACTCTTCGTCGAAATCGACGCCGTCGGGCTCACAGAACTCGTGGCTTGGACACTCGATGTACGGACAGGGGCCGGGAAGACTCGTCTTGGAGCCGGCGAACGCGCCTTTTCCGTGGATGTTCGCGCGTACGCTTACAGCTTCGACCTCGACAGCGCGGACGCCACCGTCGTGCATCGCACACTCGAGCGTCTGGGCGTTCTCACGAACGCTCGTGACACGGTATTTCGTCTCCGGCGAGAGGTTCAGACACTGGCTCCGATAGGGACAGCCGGCACAGCCGTCGGCCTCGCCCTGGTAGACGAACTCGGTCCCGGGTTCGGCGAGACGGGTGCCGACGAGGGTGACGGTAGACATGTCTCCGAGTACTCGCTACGGGGGGTTAAGCCTCACGTGTGTCTGGATCGAGAGCCGATTATCCATCGTGAGTGCGGCCAGTGAGTTCGTCGAGACACTCGAGATACTCCTCGCGAGGGAGTTGATAGCACTCGCGGTACTCGAGGTCGCCAGCGTCGAAGCGGGCAGCGAGGTCGAGGGCATACTCGACAGCTGCCGCTCGAGTCGAAAACCGGTCGTCCTCGATGGTGACGTCGGGTTCAGCATACAAGGTAACGAACCAGTCGGCGGTGGTGTTCGCCGGATTTCGTCCCGGTCGGCGTGTTCGCCGGCCGTGGGTAACGTACAGCGTTGGCAAGCAGGCGGCCGGAAACGCTGTTCCGTCGAAGACGTCCGGCCGGTATGTGAGGACGAGTCGGCCATCCTCACTCTCGGCCCAGACGGTCCATCCCTCCGGAACGGCCGGGCTATCGGTCATGGGCTTGGATACGGGCGTCGTCGCTAAATGCCCGTCGTCCGGCAGGTCGTCGATGCAGGCTACTACTCGGAAATCTCACCCGTTTCCATCGCTATCGTCTCCGAGGCGACGAACTTCGCTAGCTCCCGTTTCGAGTGGTTTGCCTCGAGATGGCCCACGAGTCGCTGGTCGCAAGCGGGGACGCTGTGACAGAGTGGACAGTCAACCGGCGGTCGGGTAGCCATATCCAATACACACACTCGAGCAACAAAAGCGACGAGCAGGCAGTGTCGTCCGACGGTCACCCCATCGGGTCGTGTCGTCTATCCGATCAGATACACTCGAATTGGCAACAATCACTAAGTCTATCTGTTCCGTAGCGAACTGTAGGAGCAAAACCGTGTAGCCGGACGTGTAGTTTAGCTGGCGATTAAGGGGGCCGCCGGTGTACATATCCGCCGGAATTAGACGGGGGAAAATGAGGTCGAGATATCACAGCGATGATTTCAGAACCCGTCTGCGAGGACGACCGCGCCCAGCTAGGGCTGGGAACGATGATCGTCTTCGTCTCTCTGGTTATCATCAGCGCGATGGCTGCGGCGGTGTTGATCGGTACCGGCGGATTGGTCCAGACCCACGCGGAAGCGACGGGCGAAGAGAGTACCCAGCAGGTTGCAGATCGCATCGAGATCGTCAACGCGGTCGGCTACACCGACAATTCGATAGATGATTTCGATCACACTGATATCGACGGCCTCAATGAAGAGGTTCACCGACTCGAGGTGACCGTCAAACCTGCTCCCGGAACGGAGGTGCTCGATCTTAGCGAGGCGACGGTCGACCTCCTCGGTGCCGAAAGCGAGACGCTCACCTACCGCGATGTCTCCTTCGATGAAGACGATTTCGGTGAAGAAACTGCCCTCACTACGGAGGATTCGAACTTCTTTGCGATCCGAGAAATTGGCACAAAAGAGAGCATCAACGTCCTCTCCGAGGATACCCAGGGGACGATCGTGATTCCACTGGGGGCGTACGACGACGACAGTGAGTGGATCGATAACGACCCGGTCGAGCAACCCGATCGGCTCGCAGACGGCGAGACTGCCGAGTTCACGATCACGACAGCACAGGGGAGTCAGACAACGATGACCCTAGACGTCCCCCGGAACATCCGCGATGAGCCTGCTGTATCGCTTTGAGCGCCCTCTCTTTCAGCTAAAAGACACCGTATACACAGCTGTCGTGCCTATTGGTCTGATTTCGGCCGATCGCTGCATCGGTTCCCACGAGGGCCATCGCTAATCTGACGAGAACTCAATGAATCAATCGGTTATTCGTTTAAGTGCGAACGGTAGCCTTTGGGTTCGAAACCACGGCGACAGATCACGCGTTTTCGCCCGACCGTAATCGCGCTGATCTGGTTGTCGGTTTCCATCCGGTCGACGACGGTCTCGAGGTGGTCGTCCGACCAGCCGGTTTCGTCTTTGACAGTCGAGGCATCGACCCGGCCGCCGCGTTCGACGAGTAATCTGAGAATCTTATCTTCGTCGGGGAGTTCGCGTTCGTCGACGCCGTATTCGAACTGTTCGGCGTACCGTAACGTTTCGTTGTCTGTCTGTGCGTCTGTCGATCCTGTCTCCGTTGTGGACTCGGTCGCTTCCGTCTCGTTCGAGTCTGCCCGCCAGAGAGACGAAATGCGAGTCCAGAGTGTGCTGAATACCATCTATGATGACCCCTCCGATGGGACGGTCGCTGGATGAGGTAGTTGTTTTGAGGTTCTATCCGCTGATTTATATTTGTGCCGCCAGCAGTCCGGTCGCCAACGTGGTCTCGATTTCGATACCGTCGCCGATCTAAAAGGGACCACCCTTGCAATCTGCAAGGTCCCTCGAGATCGACACTCGACTGTTGTTGCTCACGGACGATTTCGTCGTTCCCGTCCCGACGAGGGCGTCGTCGGTCGTCGCTACACGTCGGTCGTGGCGATAGTCTCCTCGTAGATGCCAACGAGTTCCGCAAGCGTTTCGTGGTGGTTCGTCGTGTGCGGTGGCGTAAGCGGCGAGACGCTGATCCGCCCTTCGGCGACTGCACGCCGGTCGGTCCCCTCGGGATCCGGAATCGTCTCCGGGTCCATCGACTCCCAGATTCGGTCATAGAGGACGAGTGAGTCGCCGTTTCGTTCGGCGTCCATCTCGTAGCGTTTCGACGGCCGGGTTATTTCGGTCGTCGCTGGCGCGCCGTCAGCGACGGGGACGTTGATGTTGAGATAGCCCGCGTGATCGAAGACACCGGCATCGATGGCGTGTTCGACGAGAAATGTCGTCACTCGAGTCGCTTCGGCGAACGCCGCAATCGTCAACTCGAGGTCATGAAGTGGCGTCTCGTCGACGTCGAGGTACATCGAGGTTGCGATGGCAGGAACGTCGAAAAAGGCGGCTTCGACGGCCGCACTGACGGTTCCCGACCGCCCGAGGACGTACTCGCCTAAGTTCGCCCCGCGATTGCAGCCAGCCACGACGAGGTCGGGATCGGTTGCGAGTTCGGCGAGGCCGGCGACGACGCAGTCGGCAGGTGTACCGGCAAGCGCGTAGCCGAGTTCGTGATCGAAAACATCGACCTCGTGAGATATCGACCGCCCGCAGGCGCTTTTGTTGTCGGCAGGGGCGACGACGGTTACCTCAGCAACCGTCGACAACGCCTCGTACATCGCCCGAATGCCGACGCTGTCGATCCCGTCGTCGTTGGTAAGCAGAATCTCGAGCCCGTCACTCATACCCACATCGTTGAACGCCGATGCGAAAAGCCCACCGTTTCCCGACCTACGCGAGTCGGTCGACGATCGTCTCCTCGTCGACGACGAGATTGTACGCGCCCTCGTCGTCGTTCCACAGCGCGAGAATCCGCTCGAAGGCAAGGACATCGCCGTAGTCGGCACGGAGCAACGCCCTATTGAGTCCGGTTTCTGCCGTACAGACCGCATAGTGGTCGATCCGTTCGCTGCCGTCGCTGATCTTAAAGAGCGGGTTCGCGTTTGGGTCTTCGGACAGTGAGTGGCTGAGTTTCGCCGCCACGAGGTCGATCCGGTTTGTGACGTGACGATCCATCTCGGCCATCTTCGCCCACTTGCTGGTCTCGAGAGCCAGCTCGATCCGGCGAGTTCCGTCGACTCTGAGCGCCGAATACGAAAACTGGACGTCGACGTTTTCGAACTCCCCGGATGTCCCCTCGTCGTCGGCCGCCACCTCGAGTTTCCGCTGAAATGCCGGCACCTCGAGGTCGGGTCGAACGTCGAACGACCAGCCCCGATCCGTCGGGCGTTCGTCCGGCCAGAGTCGAACGGTCGGACCGTAGACCGTCACCTCCGAGTCGTCCCCGAACGCCGACTCGAGTCGCTCGTCTTCGAGCGTTCGTTCGATCTGTCTGAGGCCGATACTCGTGTTTTTGTCCGCAGGAGCGAGCGCGAGGAAGGTCCCATCGGGTGTGAGCAACTCGAGGTAGCGTCGGGCAACGGCGACCGGCTCCTCGAGTTCGCTCAGGACGTTACACGCGAACACGAGGTCGAAGCCGTCCTCCGGGGCGGTCGGGTCGAACGCGGATTCGGGATCGTTCCCGGAGACGAGATCCGTCTGGGGATCGAACGCTTCGGCGGTCGTTCGGTGAATCGTCGTGTGGACGTTTCGGTCGGTCTCCTCGAGGAGCGCGTCGAGTACGTCGGCGGCAGCGCTCGGTTCGATCGCGTGATACTCGAGCAAGCGGTCGTCGGGAAGGAACTCACAGAGCCCGAGTGCAGGGCCACCGACGCCGGCACCGATATCGAGGACGCGAAGTCGTCGCCCGAGTAGCCCTGCCTCGGCGAGGGCAGAAAGCGCATACTGGACGGCGGCATAGTACGGTGGCAGGTGGTAGATGGCGTAGCCGGCGGCGACGTCGTCGTCGTACTCGACGTGTTGGCCGTCGAGATAGCGGGCTTTGAACCGTCGGATCGTCGACCGAAGCAGGTCGCCACTCCCACCGGTCGCCCAGTCGACGCCATACCGCTCGACCAGTAGCTCCTCGAGTCGACGTTCATATCGGTCGGGAAGCCCTTCGACCGGTTTCTCTACGGGCGAAACCGGCGTCTCCTCGAGCGGAACGAAGG
>LKMM01000127.1 GCA_001563885.1 Natrialbaceae archaeon B1-Br10_E2g27 | reverse complement strand
GTGTAGCAACCGGTGGTTGTCTGTGTTAGGTGTCCGTACCTGACTGGTATATTACTGGTTTTGGCGTGTAGTTTCATACAGCCGACCCAACAGTGATAATACTGGAGCGTAAACGGGTGGCTAATGCCAGCCGAACAGTCTTCCAACGGCTATCTCTTCGACCTCTACCGCCAGTATATTGGCGAACCGGAGAACCGAACGGACGTCTATCTCGGATTCGGCCTGTTTCTTGGTGGTACCGCACTCGGCGCAGTCGCACTGTGTTTGTTTCTCTGGAGCAGTCAGTTCAGTCGATCCGATGCGGCCTACTTCACGTGGGTCCAGCCCGCGTATGCGATGGGGATGCTCTCGCTTCCAGCGTTGATCCTCGGCATCGTTGTCCTGCTTCCAACCGAACGAAAGACGGATATCGTCTCGGCCGCCGGCGCTGCTATCACCGCCCTCGCGACCGGTGGGTTTCTGATGGCCTATCCCGAACACTGGAACTTCATGGGAGAGGTCGATTACACCGTCGAGGTGACGGCAACGTATGCCGTTGGCCTGGCCGGGTTGACGGCTTCGACGGGGGCCGCGCTCATCGCTCACTACCTCGAGCTTGCACGAGAGGTAGAGCGCGTCCGGCCTGACGCCGAAGCCGACGACGAAGCAGGTGAGTCATACTCCGACGAGGAGATCAGACAGGATATCGATGAGGCGATGGAAGATGTCGAACTCTCCTGGGGCGGTGTCGAACAGACCGAACACACACGGCTCCAGTTTTCCGGTGACGAGTTCGACGATGTCGATGTCGACACCACCCTCGGGACGAAGACGATCAGATCGTCGGGTGTCGACGCGCAGGTCGCCGGCCTGAAGGGACTCAAAGGCGGCGATACGAAGACGACGACCTCGAGTGAGACGGTCGATGATCAGACCCAAAAGCTACGCGAGTTGCGCGAAAAACAGCGTGCACAAGCAAACGCGACGGAAGCGAAACAGGATGGGGTGGTGGCCAGTGTCCTCGACCGGGTGCGTTCGCTGTTCGGTCGACGGTAAGCTTGTGCTATCGTTCGTAGCACATAATTACTTAGGGTAATTGGCCGATGGAATTAAGTCACATAGATTTATATTCCGCCAGTTGCCTTGGAAACGTATGGCCAAAGGCCTAGACGTTGGTACGATGAACATTCTGTCCGCACAGCAGGATGGGAACGACACGGTCTTCGTGCAGCAGCGCAACTCCTTCGTCGAGATCGAGTACTCGGATATGGCCGAGCAGATGCTCTCACGAAGCGAAGTGTTACACATTCGCAAAGACGACAAGGTGTACGTCGTCGGCGACGATGCGTTGAACTTTGCGAATATTTTCAACAAGGAGACACGCCGGCCGATGAAACACGGCATCCTCTCGAACGACGAGAAAAGTGCCATCCCGATGATGAAACTCATCATCGAACAGGTCGTCGGCGCACCCTCCTATCCGGACGAGAAACTGTACTTTTCGACGCCTGCCGATCCGATCGACGACGACCTCTCGACGCTGTATCACCAGAAAACGATCGAGTCGTTCCTAAACGACATGGGCTACGATGCCGAGCCGATCAACGAAGGGATGGCCGTCATCTACAGCGAACTCGCCGATAACAACTTTACGGGACTGGGTATCTCCTTCGGGGCAGGGATGACGAACGTCTGTCTGTCCTACTACGCAGTACCGGTGATGAAATTCTCCGTCGCCCGCGGTGGCGACTGGGTGGACGAACAGGCCGCCCGAGCGACCGGCACGCCCGTCGACAAGGTTACCTCGATCAAAGAGGACGACTTCGAACTCGATTTCACCACGGACGTCGGTGGTGTCGAGGGCGCGTTGTCGATTTACTACGAGAACTTACTCGATTACGTCATCGAGAACATCGTCGCCGAAGTCGACGAAGAAGACGTCGAAGAGGGACTGGATGTCCCGGTCGTCGTTACCGGTGGCACCTCGAGTCCAAACGGCTTCGAGGCGTTGTTCCGTGACCATCTCGAGGATGCGAACATTCCGTTCTCGATCAGTGGCGTCAGTCACGCCACCGAGCCGCTGTATAGTGTCGCCCGTGGTGGGCTCGTCGCTGCCCGCTCGGACGAAGACGTCGATCACGAACAGGAAGCCGAACAAGCGGAAGCACCCGCAGAATAACGCACACTCGGTTTTTCAGTCGGGGAGTCAAGAGTCGTCGCTTGCCGTGTCGGCTTCCTCGTCTGCGTGTTGATCGTAAAACCGGTTGAACGCCTCGTACCAGGATTCGGGGGTGGCTCTCGTGGGTTCGTGGTCGACTGGGATATCGGCATACCCACAGTGTGGACAGGCAATAGTCGATACGTTCCCCAAGGTCAGCGTCTCGAGCGATCCCTGGCAGCGAGGGCACTCGTCCATACGATTTGTTTTTTCCGCCGGAACTTAACTCTATTCGAACGCTCTGAGACCGACGGAGCCATCCCTGTTGCAAGCGAGGGCTCGAGTATGGCTGGTCCGTCACGTCGGACGCTCGCTCGCACACTCGAGACGCTTTCGGATTTCGACGCCCCGACACCCGAGTTAGAGCAGTATCTCACACCGCCCGACCTCGCTTCCCACGTCTGTCACGTTGCACGGTTACAGGGTGATCTCGAGCGGCGAGTCGTCGACCTCGGCACCGGGACGGGAATGCTCGCGGTCGCGACAGCGCTTGCAGGTGCCGAGTGTGTCGTCGGTGTCGATGTCGATCGGGCGGCACTCGAGGTCGCACGCGAAAACGCCCGACGGGTTGGTCGTTCGGGGGAACTCGAGTGGGTGTGTGCCGACGTGACCGCCCACCCACTCGCAGTTACATCCGCGACGGTCGTCTCCAATCCTCCCTTCGGTGCCCAGTATGGCAACCGCCACGCTGATAGGGCGTTTCTCGAGGCTGCCTGCGAACTCGCCGAGGTCTCCTATACCTTCCACAATGAGGGGAGCAAGACGTTCGTCGAGTCGTTTGCGAGCGACCACGGTGGTGAGCTAACCCACGCGTTTCAGGCGTCGTTTTCGATCGAACGCCGATTTGACTTTCATGACGCGACAGAGCGGACACTCGAGACGGAACTGTTCCGTATCGAGTGGTCCTAACCGTGTCTGAGGTGTTCGATTCGAGCGTAGCGGCCGGCACGAAAGCCGGTAATGACGGCGACGATCGAGCCGACGACGATGGCGAGTCCAAAGCCGGCAGCGTAGACCTCCGGCGGTGTCCGAAGGATAGAATCGAAGCCGATGACCGATTGGGAAAGGGAGTTGAGGCCAGCGACTGCAACAGGGGTCAAAAGCAGGCCAACGAGCCCGCCGAGCAGGCCGATGATGACGCCCTGGACACCGAGGGTGGCCGCAAGCAGCCGTCTCGAGAGACCGAGTGCCCGGAGGGCAGCGAGTTCGTCGCGTTGTTGGGCGGCGACGAGTGCGAACAGATTCGTCGTGAGGACGACGCCGCCGAGGACGGCCAGTGCGACGAGGGTCACGCCGCTTGCGATGACGAGTGGTCGTTCCTCGAGGAAGGCGCTGACCTGGTCGTCGCTGGTTCGGACGTCGTACTCGGGGTGGGCGTCGCTCAACTCGGCTTCGACGGTGTCGGGGTCGGCGTCGTCGGCCAGGGTTGCGGTGATAAACGTGGCGCGATCGGTCCCGGTGGTGCCGGCCAGAGCCTGCTGGTCGTTGAGTGGAATCGTCACCGTCTCCGAGCCGAGATACTGTGAATAGTACGACGAGGTGCCGACGACGGTAAACTCGTAGTCGGCCCGTTCACGGCTTGCACCGACGTAGACGGTGTCGCCGACGTCGACATCCAGTGATGTGGCGATTGCAGGATCTAACACGATCTCTTCTGCGGTTGGGTCGGCCGCTCGGCCGTTCTCGTCGATGTCGTCGACGGTGTCGAACCCACCGCCCGCCTCGAACTCGAACCGACTGTGGGTCTGTGGGATACCGACCGAGGGCCGACGCTCGAGGTCGTCCGGTTCGGCCCCGATGTAGATGTCGTGCATCGCGATTGGCGCGGTTGCCCGGACGTCGTCGTGGGCAGCGACAGTCGCCGCCACCTCGTGTGTGCCGACGATTGGGTTCTGGGTCCCGCTTGCCGATGGATCGACTGGGTCACCCGTGATCCAGATGTCCTGTGCACTGGCCTCGAGGCCGTCTTCGCCCATCGCGACGACGCCGACTCCCAGCCCCGAAAGCAACGTCACAGAGAGGACGGCAAGCGCCACTGCAACCACCGAGAGGGTGGTCCGGCCGGGCGAGCGCCGGAGCATGGCAATCGCGATTCCGACGACGGCACAGAGTCGGACGTAGAAACCACTCGCGCTCATCGGTTCACCTCCTCGAGTGCCGAGGTTCTGGCGGCGATCGCAAGCGGATACGGGATAGCGATTAGTCCGGCCAGTAGTGCGACGCCGACGGCGTAGGGGGCAAACACTGGGTGGGCAACGGCGACGGTCCCCGGGGCGACTGTTGCACTCGCTGCGATATCGAGGCCGTAGATGCCGGCGAAACCGAGGGCAACTCCGAGGATGGCCCCGACGACCGTCGTCGCGAGTGTCGAGACTGCGACGACTGTGAGCCGGCCGCGTCGGGGGATGCCGACCGACTCGAGGACGGCAAGCGACCGGCGGTCGTCGTTGACGCTCATCCCTGCGGTCGTCGCGATGAACGATGAACAGATAACGAGGCCGACGAGCAATGCGAGTACGCTCGCTGCGAGTGCGAGTCCGTCGTCGAAGAGGGCCCTTGGATCGGTGGTGCGCTGGGATTCGACGGTCGCTTCGGGGAACGTCTCGGCTCCGATGGCGCTGATCGCCTCCTCGTCCCCCCAGACGGTCACGCGATCGGCGAGTTGGTCGTTCTCAGCGCCCGAAAACGATTGTAAGTCGGTCACGTAGACGAGTGCGACCGGGGCGTCGGTGTCGCCGTCCGAATCAGCCTCCTCGACTGCTGTAACCGTGACCGAAAGCGATGGGACGTTGGCTGTTGCCTCGGGGTCGGGGACGGAGAGTTCGTCACCCTCGCTCGCCTCGAGGCGGTCTGCTGTGGCTTCCGAGAGGACGATCTCCCCGTGTGGCTGTCCATCCTCGCTTCCGGCTTCGGTATCGCCGAGGCTGGACGTCGAAAGGCCGGCGACGGTTCGTGGCTCCTCGTCCGGGAGGACGCCGACCAGTAAGACGGTCTGGGGCTCGCCACTGCCGACTGCCTCGAGGTGTCCCGGTTCGGCCAGTATTGGTGAGGCGTGATCGACACCCTCGTGGGCTCGAAGCTCCTCGGCGCGGTCGTTCGTTTCGCCCAGACGTGTCCCCTCGACGCCGTCGACGGCGGACAGTGACGCCTGTTCGTCGGGGACGATGTGTGCGTCGCCGTCGTCGTTGGTTGCGGCTCCACCATCGGCGAGTGCGAGGGCAATTCCAGTCACGACGAGCAGTAGGCCAACGGTGACGGCGACGGTAACGAGCGTTGCGGCCACTCGCCCTGATCGGGTTCGAGTCGCACGCTTCCACAGGCGTGCAAGCGAGACCGAGACGAGCCCGGTCCACCTGGTTCGCCAGTTTCCAGACCCGTTAGGTACCACAGCTAATCACGCTCATGATGATGGGGTGTTGCTCCGTCCCGACCGGCCGTCGTCGATGATTCTACCATCTGCCAGCGAAACGACTCGATCGGTGACCGCGAGCGTCTCGCTATCGTGGGAGGCAACGAGCACCGCCCGGTTACGGCCAACTGTCGTCAGCAACTCGAGGACGGAGCGTCCGGTCTCCGTATCGAGTTCGCCAGTTGGTTCGTCGGCGACGAGCACGTCGGGATCCGACGCGAGCGCACGGGCGATTGCGACCCGTTGGCGCTCCCCGCCGCTGAGTTCACCTGGCAGATGTGTCGTCCGATCGGCGAGTCCGACCGACTCGAGAAGCTCACTCGCCCGCTTTCGTCGGGCGGGTTTTGGGATGCCGGCCTGGACGAGCGGCAAGGCGACGTTGGCTCTGGCCGACAGCGACGGCAGCAAATGAAAGCGCTGGAAGACGATCCCGACGTGGGTTCGACGCAGCCGAGTTCGCTCGCGGTCCGACCGCTCTGATAGGTCGGTGTTCAGCAGTTCGACCCGGCCGCTGGTCGGTACCAACAGGCCCGAAACGGCGTGTAGAATCGTCGACTTCCCGCTTCCACTCGGGCCCTGCAGTCCGACGATCTCTCCGGTATCGACGGTAAGTGTCACCTCCTCGAGGGCGGTAACGGATCGCTCTCGGCTCGATCCGAATCGCCCGCGACCGCCATACTCGTGGGTAACGTCCTCGAGTCTGACCGCCGCTTGCGACGCCACCTCGTCGGTTGACGATCTGGATGTGCCCCTGGCCCGCAGTATACGGTGTATCATGTTCACCCGGTCAACTCGGGCTGATCGATCACTCCTCGGGACATTGTTTCCCGCTGGCTTCCCATCGCAACGTGATGATTAACGGTTCAGGCTCTGTGTCGTTCGTTCGAACTGCCAGCCTACACCGACGAGCGTGCAGTGCCTTGCACACCCGTTTTGAGCAGGTCCGTCCGATCCGCCGTAGGCCGACTCGAGTAACCTTGGTGTACAGCTGACTGTTTGACGATACTGAGTATCAGTCGTAGGTCTCCCGAGTCGCAACGTTGATTTCAGTCCCGTTCATGGTCGCAACGATCGTGTCCTCGTCGTGTTCGAACGTGATGCCATCGAGTGTGACTGACTCGTTTGCGTCCGGAAGGGCTGTAGACTCGAGGGTTTCGTTCGATTCGACGGTGAGGTGGAACGTGCCGTCCTGGGGGACGATTCCGATAGATCGGTGCTCGATGGTGGTATCGGTAAACGAGCCGTTGGATTCGTACGCCAGTTGTGACTCGTTGTCGTGGCTCAGGGTGACCTGATAGACGGTCTCGTTGCCCAGAAGCTCCCAGCCAGTTCGCTCTGCGGTGACCGTCTCTCGCCAGCCGGGGCTACCGAGAGCAACCGACTCTTCGCCGGAGAACTCGAGTTGATCCGCAGAGACGGCCTCCACCCACAGGTTGCGCTGTTCACTCGAGACGATCACGCCGCTAGAACGGAGGCCGGCGTCGCCTTCGATGGCCTCGATACCGATCCCGGAGACGAGTTGGTTTTCGGCGCTGTCGGCGTACTCGACGGTGTAATCCTCGACGGTGACCGTTGGCCTGTCGTCGTGGGATGGATCTTGCAAAACGAAGAGGTTCGTCGGCACGGCCAT
>LKMM01000011.1 GCA_001563885.1 Natrialbaceae archaeon B1-Br10_E2g27 | reverse complement strand
TGGAGGTGCTGGGTACCATACGAACTGTAGAGGTTCTCGGCGATGTCGGGATGGGTCTCGTGGTTCCGGTAGTCGTAGAACGCCTCGACGGTGCCATCGGTCTCGAGCGGTTCGATCACCTCACAGGTCTCACCCTGCTCGAGGACGTAGGTTCCATCGCCAGTCGAGGGGTCATCGGTCGGGGTCGCGCCGACAGCACCGGTTACGCCGAGTACGAGTAAGCTGACGAGGAGGAGTGAAGCGACCGAAATCATCGTAACTGGTCCCAACCGTCTCTCCTCTCCTGTCGGACCTCGACAGTTCCGGTGGCTGTTGGTACCGTTCGTGATACTGCCGGACATCCGTCGTAATCGCAGCCCAGGAGTGGAGAAAATCGCCACACTGGGCCGTCCAATAGCATGAATTCGGTGGAGGGGCTCAGAACGCACGCCCTGTTTTTGCCCGTTAAGACCGATAGTAAATCGTTGCGTTACGCGCGGTAGTCCAGAGAGTGGTGGCCGCGATATTCGGATCACAGTGTAGTGGCTCCGGCGATCCGTTCGGTCGTGTTCACAGGCGGCTGAAGATAGAACGTTACTTATTTGAATAGTATATTATAGTAGCTATCTTAATAATATACTATTTCTAATTGGATGTGTGAAGAGCTTAAAAAATCAAAAGTATAATATGCATTGAAACTACCAGCTTATGATGTGGGAGCAGTATATCCGCCATCGTATGCGCCTCGATTCACCGTTTTGATAAATGGTGAAGAGTTTCCGGAATACGATTACATATCCGATATTGTCGTCGACACAACTATCGACGGGGCGGATTATTTTTCCATAACACTCACGTATCCGTTCAACCACGAACACGTTTCGTTCGAACAACTCGACTGGGATCTGATCGCACCCGGTAATGGGGTGACGATCAAGATGGGATACGGTGAGGGAGATAGCGCCGCCAAAGACGTATTTTCCGGTGAAATCGAGGCAGTCAGGCCGAAGTTCCCGGCCAATGAACCCCCTCGAGTTGTCATTACCGGATACGGACCGATGCGGAAGATGATGTCTGGGACGAACTCCGAGTCCTGGGAGGGCGAACTCCTCGAGGATGTCGTCGGAGAAGTCGCCGGGAAGTATCTGGGGATGGATATCGAAAAGGCCGAAATAGGACTCGGTCACATCTTCCAAGACGACGAAAGCGACTACGAATTCGTCCAGAAACTGGCTGCCCGGCACGGATTCGAGTTTCTCTCGATACTCGGAGAGGGCCATTTCAGGCCCAAGCCGGCCGGCGACCCCGAAGAGGGGCCAATCGCGACGCTTTATTATGGCGAGTCGATCGAGATGTTTTCGGGTGAGTTGAAACTGCCCGAACACGGTGAACTCGAGGTCAGACACTGGGACGAAGAAGAAAAAGAAGAGATCGTTGGTTCGGCATCGAACGCGCAGGGATCTGGCAAAGAGGTGATCCGCGTCCAGGTCGACTCCGAAGGCGAAGCGAACACGATTGCCCAGTCTAAGCTCTCTTCGCTCCAGTTGACCGGTGTCGTCGAGACGTTCGGCGTGCCATCGATCAAAGCTGGAAAAGTCGTTACTCTCGAGGGGCTCGGAAACTTTACCGGCGAGGGCCTCGGGGACGTGTTCAGCGACGACTATTACGTTACCAATGCAACACATCGGTTTGGCGAAACGGGATACCGAATGACAATGGAAGTAACCGCACTCGAAGAATGAACTACTCAGAACTAGCCACAGAGAACCAACCAGGTGGATTGTATGGGGTGTACGTCGGCATCGTCACCGATATCGAAGACCCCGAAGACTGGGGCCGGGTCAAACTCGAGTTTCCGTGGCGTGATTGTGACGACGAGAGCCGATGGGCACGAATCGCAACGACGATGGCCGGCGACGATATGGGGACGTACTTTCTTCCGGAACCCGAAGACGAAGTCCTCGTCGCGTTCGGGAACGGCGACATCCACGAACCGTACATCATCGGCTCGCTGTGGAACGGCAAACAGCTGCCACCCCAGGAAAACGACGAGGAAAACCCGATTCGGGAGATCCGCTCGAGGACAAAACACACCTTACGGTTCGACGATGACGACCGCGAGATAGACGAGCCAGGGCCGATTCAAAAGCCGGGTAAAATCGAACTCAAAACCGGTGAAGAAGAGCGAGAGGGCGAAGGGCAGAAATTCATTCTCGACGATGAAAACGAGAAGATTCTCATCGAGGACGAACACGAGAACAAAATTCAGATGGACGAAAACGGCATTACGATCGAATCGCCAGAAACAATCAAGATATCTGCCGATATGATCGAAATAACTGCACAAAAGGATGTCGATGTCTCCGGGAAGAGTCTCGAGGCGTCTGCCGACACGTCGGCAAAAGTCTCGAGTACGTCGATGGATCTAAAAGCAAAGGGGAACATGAAACTGAAAGGAAAGCTGATTAATCTAAACTAATGATTCGGTTTGCATTCACGCTACGTTTGGTTCACTCCTGCTCATCGAAGGAACAATCAATCGGTCATCACCGGGGGTGTGTATAATGCCACCAGCTGCACGGGTTGGCGATCCCGAAAACCATGGGACGCCGCTGGCTCCGGGTCCAGGAAGTCCAGATGTCCTGATCGGCGGGAAACCCGCCTGGCGAGCGTTCGTTGATTTCGCAGCATGTCCGATGACCTGTCCGGGAACGCCGCCACCACCACACGTTGGCGGCGTCGTCGTCGACGGGGAACCGACTGTGCTTATAAACGGGTTTCCCGCGGCGACCGAGGGTGATAAAATACCTGAAAGTTGCACGATGAATGGAATTAAAAAAGGGGAAAAATCGGTCGATATTGGATAATTATGCCATCAAACAACTCGAGAAATCACGTCGCTGGTGCGGGATGGAGCTTTCCCGTCAAGACCGACCACAACGGGAACATTGCGCTGTCGGAAGGCGAGATGAGTATCAAAGACTCGATCCGAATCATCGTCGGGACAGCCAAAGGCGAGCGGGTGATGCAACCGGACTTTGGGTGTGAAATTCACGAGTACGTATTCGACACCATCGACGGAACCACTGCCACGCTGGTCGAAAGCTGTGTCGAGGAGGCGTTGATCAAGTGGGAACCACGGATTGACGTCAAAGACGTCACCGCCGGCAGGGCACCTGACGAGCCAAACAAGATGTTGATCCAGATTACGTATATCGTTCGGTCGACGAACTCCGAATCGAATATGGTGTATCCGTTCTATATCAACGAATAACAAGATATAAAATAACTCGGTCGAAGCAACGAATATGCCGGGATGGGGGGACGAACTCGAGACGGCAGATAGTCCAACGATAGACGGGCGTGACCGCGACGACATTCTGAACCATCTCAAACGCATCGCCCCCTACTACACCGAGCAGTGGGATCCGGAAAAGGAAGATTCAGGGACCGTTATTTTCAACATCTTTTCCGATTTCGCAGAGGACATCATCTCACGGCTCGATCAACTACCGAAAAAACACCGGGCAGCGTTTTTGAACGCACTCGATTTCGAAACACACCCACCACAACCCGCGAAACTGCCGCTTACGTTTACTGTTTCCGACTCCGCTAGCGAACCCGTTACTGTTCCACCAGGGACGACGGCGGTAGCAGACGGGACGGACGAGCGGTCCCAACAGCGGTTCGAGACGATAACTGACGAACCCTTCGAAGCGACATCAGCAACGATTACCGATTGCTACGGCATCGATCCAGGAACGGACCGAATCGTCGATCACCGACCGGTACTCGACGGTAACGAAAAAGTCGAGTTGTTTACGGGTGAGAACCTACAGACACACGCCTACTATCTCGGTCATTCCGATCTGTTGAACCTGAATCCTGGCTCGACTATCGAACTCGAGATCACAACGAACGCACCTGTAACCGTCTTTCGAGACTACTTAGAGTGGGAATATTACGGCGACAATGAAGCCGGTGAGACAGGGTGGCACTCTCTTGAGGTCGCTGGACGCCAGGAACACGACCTCGCGACGCTATCTGAGTTCCAGTGGGTTGAATCGTTTATTCACCGGCAAAAACAGTACCTCGAAGGGTTCGATTACAAACTGCTGTCGGATCATCCCGAGTACGACCTGTTGGTGCGTTCGATCATCGACGACATCAGAAAGGGCCGGTTCGGGTCACCGTCTACCACCTCGGAAACAGAACACTCTCCCGAGTTACCAGCCAATCTATTCGACGACCCAGAGATCGATGAGACACTCGTCGAAGGGACACAGCGGCGGTTGACTGCGCTTCGAGAGCGGTTGCGGTCGAGAGTCTTCGAGAACACCCTCTCGAGAGAGTTCGAAACACAGACCATTACGCTCGAAATTCCTGGAACGGTCACCGAAACCGAAATCGACGACGTTGAAACGCGCTGGATCAGGTGTCGGATAGCCGAGAACGAACTGTCCTCACCGCTATTTAACATTCTAATCGATTCGGTCCGGCTTTCAGTCGGAACTGACCAGACAGATACCGGTCGTGATCTCAAACCGGATCTGGCGGTTACCAACGACGTCGTCCTCGAGTTAGATTCCAATTCGACACAGTTGTTGCTCGGTGAGTATCCGACTGAAGCAGCGACGTTTCATCTTGCCTGTGAAGAGGCGTTTACAAAGCCTGGAGCGACGGTTACGATCACGTTCGAGGGCGAAGACAGCGAACCATCGGAGGCCACCGACGTCAATCCAGAACTCGTCTGGGAGTACTGGAACGGGAACGGATGGCGACGACTCTCCGTCGAGGATACGACAGACATGTTACAATCGTCTGGAACGATCACGTTCGAGGCACCCACAGACATTGCAGCCACCAGCGTTGGCGGGCACGAAAAACACTGGATACGGACCCGCCTCGTGAGCGGAAACTATGGCGAGATACGTGTCGAAGCAACTGATCAAAACAATTGGGAGCGGTTAGATGACCATATATCACCGCCGGCGTACGAGACAATCTCGCTACAGTACAATCAATCGGAGTGTCCGTTCGAACGTCAGTTCACGTATAACAATCTCACGTTCGAAGACGTCACTGCAGCCAAAACGGAAATCAAACCGTTTGCGTCACTTCCTGGCGAGAAACAGACGCTATATCTGGGGTTCGATAGGCCACTTGCCGGTGGTCCAATCCAGCTGTATATTTCGATGGAAGAGGCTGTCTACCCGCACGAATTCAATCCGTGGATCGATATCGAATACTGTTCTGACCCGTCGATCGACGAATGGACGCGACTGACCTCGAGAGACGGGACCGGCGATCTGACCGAACGAGGGATTCTGGGGGTTACCTTCCCCGAAGAGACAACCTCGTTTTCGCTGTTCGGGAAAGAACGCCACTGGATACGCATTCGGCTTACGAGAGACGAATTCGCCCGAAGCGAAAGTGGACTGTTCGCTCCGGTCAGATCGACAGAACTTCCAGCGACCAACCGACGAGAGTTATCGACCACGTCGATCTCCGAGCGTGAACGCAGTGAGCGAACCCGCACGCCGCCGGTCGTAGATGGGTTCCACCTGAACACTGCGTGGGCAAAAAACACCGTATCGATCGACGAGGAAACGCTTGGTTCGAGTAACGAAACAGCCAACGCAACGTATCGGTTCTCCCAGGCACCGATTTTGAACGCCACGGTCTGGGTGGATGAACTCAACGTCGTCTCCCAACGTGAACAACAGCGTCTCGAAAACGACAGTTCGACCGACATTGAAAAAGAATTCAACAGTCAGGGCGAACTGACGGCGTTTTGGGTCGAGTGGGAGCAGGTTCCTGACTTTTTCAACTCCACACCGTCGTCCAGAGAGTACGTGCTCAATCGCTCGGACGGAATCGTTCGGTTCGGCGATGGAAAGCGCGGTGCGATTCCACCAGCAGGCGAAAATAACATCAAAGCAACGTATAAGATCGGTGGCGGGAGCGATGGAAACGTCGAAGCGGGTGCGGTGAGTAACTTGCATGATGAAATCAGGCTTATCGAGGAGGTAACGAACCCGAGCCCAGGCGAAAACGGCGAAGACCAAGAATCGATCTCGGAGTTCGTCTCCCGCGCACCGAAACAGCTTCGTGATCGGGGTAAACCCGTCACGAAAGACGGCTTCGAGCGGATCGCATCATCTGCAGCACGCGAGGTCGCACGTGTCGAATGCAGGGCAGGGAAAGAAGAGACAGGTGAGATTGGTCGCGTAACGCTGCTTATCGTCCCCGATACGGACGAACGAATGCCCGTGCCATCCGAAGAGCTCTTAAAACAGGTCGAAGACAAACTCGTAGAGACAGCACCCGAAACGATCGTCGGAGATCAGTCAAAACTGACCGTTCGGGGGCCGACCTACGTCGAAGTCTCCGTCGACGCGACCGTCCACTCGAGCAGCGTCGAAAGTGCTGCCCGCATCCAGGAGACGGCCAACTCAGCACTCGATGAGTTTAGCCAACCGCTTACCGGTGGCCCTAACGGAACGGGATGGGATATCGGTGACACACCGGCACCCAGCGAATTCAGTGGCTGTCTCGAACAACTGGATCGTGTCGACTACGTCAAGCATATCTCGGTAACCTACCGAGAAGGTAACGAACAAGTGACACTCACTGGCGGAGAGGGAACTCCGATCGTCGCCTCGGACGTGTTGGTCTACAGCGGCCAACACGACGTGACAGTCGAGTTTGAGGGTGATCGATAATGTCCTGTCTCCAGACGCTCGAGACAGAATCATTGTTCCGGTCGATGCCTGTATCTAACGTACCGAACGCAATTACCGAACTATATGGCAGATACACAGCCACTATCACGGCTACGGGGGGAGTCTCATGGGTGTAGAAATTCCAGACCTCGATGATGAGGAGTTCGAGGATATCTTCGAGCGCGCCAAACGTCAGATTCCGATTCATACCAGCGAGTGGACCGACCACAACGTCCACGATACTGGTGTTGCAATTCTCGAACTGCTGGCATGGGTCTCAGAAACGTACATCTATCAAATAAATCATCTCTCAGATCGGGAGCGAAGAAAGTATCTCAATTTACTCGGGGTCAGACAACGGCCACCACAGCCTGCAACAGGGCAGGTTACCCTCGAGCCACCGACCGATGCCGATGGGACGATCATCTCGGCAGGAACGGAATTGTCGGTGGATGACTCTTCTGGCGTGTTGAAATCGTTCGTAACAGACTCCGCGACGACGCTCACCGCGGCAAACCTCGAACGGGTCATTACGTGTGCTGATGGCGATACGGTCGACAATACACGAGAAAACGAGACCCGCAACACGAATTATTATATGTTCGGTGACGATCCTGCCAGCGGAGATACCCTGTATCTCGGATTCGATCGGGACCCGTTTGCAGATGCCAGCGTCCTAGAACTTACGTTTGATCTGTACGACGATCAACTGCCGGAGATCGCCACACATGGGGAGTTCGACAGCACGTTTGAGCCATCCGTCGAAGTCAACTGGCAGTACTGTCCGGATTACAACGACTGGGAAAACGACGATGCCTGGGCTGACGTTCCTGTTGTGGAAGATCAGACGAACGTGTTCTATCAGGATGGAAAAGTTATCCTCTCTAAACCCCTCGACTGGGAAATCGATACGGACGCACTGAACACGGTCAACGTCCACAACCAACGACCGGGACTCGTCTGGCTTCGCTGTCAAGTCCAGACACCGGGGTATGAAGTCCCGCCACAACTGGATGCGATTCGACTGAACATCCTCGAGGTCAGCCACCGACAGATACTCAACGGTGAGTTGCTCAAACGGGCAGACGAGCAACTCGAGACGTCGATCTATGCGAACGAAACGTTCTTTTTCGAACACGCTCCAGTGCTCGATGCGACCATCGAAATTGACGGCGAGCAGTGGACTGCCGTCGACAACCTGGACACGTCAGGCCCGACAGACACACATTACGTACTCGAGAAACAACGTGGGGCAGTCGTCTTCGGTGATGGAATAAACGGTGCAAAGCCACCAGTCGGCAAGCACGTACTCGCAACACGGTATGTCCACGGTGGTGGAACGGCTGGTAACGTCTCCGATGCGGCCGACTGGTATTTTGACGACGAGCAGGGAGACCTCATCGATGGGGTTTCGCTGGCTGACGTTCCCGTTTCGCCGATCGGTCCGGCTACTGGGGGAACGGATATGGAGTCGATTCCTGAAGCAATCGATCGATTCAAACGCGATCTGAAGGTTCCATACCGGGCCGCTACGCTGGACGATTATGAGTATATTGCAACACACACTCCCGGACTTAGATTCGGTCGCGCGAAAGCGATGGTCACCACAGAACAGACTCCACAGGGTGATACACTCAACAAAAATCACGTCGTCGTCGTTCCCTACAGCATGAAACCCAAACCAGAGCCGAGCGATGGGTTTCTCGATGCAGTGAGAGAGCATCTCGATCGCTGTAGCCTCATTGGGGATCACGTCAGTGTCGGCAAGCCCGAGTACGTCCGAATTGGCATTACGGTAACTGTCTCTGCATTACCCAGTTACTCGAGGGCTGAAGTCATCAGGGAAATAACAGACGAGCTTCGGGAGTATCTCCATCCGATTACTGGATACGATGGTGATGGGTGGCCGTTCGGTCGTCCACTGTACGTCACAGAAATCGAAGACATCATCGCGACTATTTCCTGTATCAGTCGCGTCGAAACGCTCTCGATTAGCGCAAACGGCGAAGAGGACATAGACGAGTATGGAAACGTACTGATCCCTGACACGGCGTTGCTATCGCTTGTCGAAGACGACATTACGGCCACCGTAACATTCGAGTAAGATCATGACCGAAGAGTTCGCGTTCGTTAGTGCATCGACGACAGAAGAGTGGTCTCGCTGGATCAGTCGCAATATCAATCTTAGCGAAGGGAGCGGTACGCTTGCACAGACGACGACCCTTGTATCGTCCCCACTCGAGTTTCCAGCGGCTGATTTCGACGTCAACTCGAGTGGAACACTCCTCGTGCTCTGTCCGCTCGGCACCGTTAGCGTATATCAACCGGCAGAATCCGAACTGAAGTCGCTTACGCTGATCGGGTACGACGACCTCGAGATGGACCGACCTGATGCGATTGCATCGACGAACCGAGAGATCTATCTGTTCGATACCGATAGTGACAACCTCGCTGTCTTTTCTCGACAAACCCGTCAACTCATCTCGAGGATTGACCTATCGGTCGATCCGATAACGGTCGTCGGGAGCCAGCGGCGTGTCTACGTTCTCGAACCGGCGACTGAGTCGGGAAACGGAGCGGTTCGAACGATCGAATCGGACGGAACGACCCAAACGATACTCGACGGACTGGACTCACCAGTCGACCTTTCGGTTGGTCCAGACGAGACTGTATACGTTCTCGAAGATCACTCCGATGGACCGAGACTGGTACACTCGACGCCAGACGTCGGCACGTTTCCGGAGACACCATCCAAAACCTACCTCGAGGCGCTAGAGTGGGTTACGCCGAGGTACGTCAGTGTCAAATCAGAAGATACGCTGGTCTTTCTGGGAACCGACGAAGACGATACACAACAGTTCATCGAGTGGAACAGCCAAACGGACGATACCGATGTGTTCGATGCTCCGGACAGTCCGCTTACCGGACTCCAGTGTGAGCCAACCCAACGAGAAGGCGGTGAGCGACCAATATATGCCCACTCGGGGCCGGAAACGACACTTTGGGAGCTGAGCGAACGCAGCGTCAATAAAAAAGACTCCGAGAGTCTCCGGTATGAAGGTAGATTGATAAACCGGTTCAATTCTGGCCGGTCAGATATGCAGTGGCATCGAACAAAACTGGATCTCTCGGAGTTACAACCGGATACGCGCGTCGAATTCAATTATTATACTTCCGACGGCGACGGGGAACTCGACGATCTCAGCGGTTTGGATTGCACCCAGACACAGCTCGATACGCTCCGTGCAGCTGATATCTACGGATTGTGGGACCTAATCGAGCATACTCCTGCTGAGGTCGCGTCTCTCCTTCCACAGACATCTCAACAGACAGTCAAAGAGTGGATGGACCGTGCCAAAGAACGGATCCAACGGGATTTCGAGGAACGCTCCGTTCAGACGGCCCACGATCCAGAAGATATCTTACTCACGGATGCAATCGGCCAGTATCTTCACGTCGAGATACGGCTGGTCGGTAACCGAGAATCCTCGCCTCGTCTGAACTCGTTTAAAACGTACTGTCCCCGGAAATCCTACATTAGATATTTACCAGAGATTTACTCGAAAACACAGGACCAATCGGCGTTCCTGACTCGGTTTCTGGCCATCTTCGAATCCGTCTTCGTCGATATCGAAGAACGACTCGAACACCAGACGACGTATCTCGATCCAGAGGAGATTCCGGTCGAATATCTGTCTTGGCTCAACGAGTGGCTCGCGGTCGATCTCGGTGACCGATGGCCCGAACAGGCACGTCGTGAACTGCTCGCTCGTGCTCCTGAATTGTACAGAAATCGCGGAACGAAAACGGGACTGATGGAGCTACTCCAACTGTATCTCGATCACGTCGACACCGTCTCTCAGTCAAACCACCGGACACTCGTCCAGATCGAACGACGGCTCGAAACACTCGTTGATGCTGGATATCTAACCACTCGAGAGGCCACGGCTGACCTCACACAGTACCGAAACCGGTTTACTAATTCGGAGAGCAACAAAATTTACTTTTTTGAATATGATTCGCTAGAATGGTTATCAGACGAACACTACGATCAGTACTATAACAAACTCATTGGCCATCCGCGTCGATTCCAAATATTAGTTCAACCAGGGGTGCCAGATAAATACGTTACTATTATCGAAAATATTATCGAAGCGGAGAAACCAGTTTCTGCTGATGCCGAAGTAAAGAAACTGGAACATCGGTTCCAACTGGGGGCGCACACATATCTGGGGATAAATACGGTCTACCCTGCCCGGGAAGTCAAACTGGGTGAGTCCACACTCGGTAAACAGGCAATCTTGAGACCAGACGAGCGCACAGTCGAATAACAACCAACTGAACTACACGAACACACAGATACCATGTCACAAGACGGAAACCAAGACACGTCACGTAGATTCGAACTGCGAAACTTCGAAAAGAACCGATACTTCCAGGGTAAGCTTATGACTGCCCAAGATATGCTTTCCGATCAACAGTATCACGCAAATCGCTTGGAAACGATAACCAGACTTACTAGCGGTGTAGGTATTATCTCTGGACTTGATATTTCGGAATTCGAGCAAGAAGATGATCGGCTGCACTTTACAGTCGAACCCGGGATAGCAATCGATACGGCCGGCCGGCCGATTGTCGTGAGCAATCCAACAGTCAAAGCGATCCCGATTCCAGAAGGCGACGAAGTATACATTTATCTCGAGTTCGACACCGAAACCAAAGACCCGGTTCCGGTTCCTGGGGCGGAGCCGCTCGATGGCGACGAGTCCGAAGAAAGTCGCATTCTGGAGGTGTTTTCTATCACCGCGACGGAGGCATCGCCGGCTGAATACAAATCTCCGCCCCAACTAGCACTTACGGAACTCATCGATACGAACAAAACTCTTGAGGAGATCGCAGACGATATTGCTAACGCATATCACCACGAGTACCGCCAACAACCGACCGATCAAGCCGATTCAGCAGTGTTTCTCGGCTCGTTCGAGCAGACGCCCGATGGTAGCTGGAGAGCAGGCGATGAGACCAAACGGCGACCGTATGTCTATGATAACGATTTGTTGTTTTCTCTCTTGTTATCACACATATCTGATACTAACAACCCTCACGATACCAGAGTCGGCGAGCCCACAGAGTACATCGAAAGCGAACTGGACCAGATTGAAGGGTTTGCCGGCCGACTCCAGCAAATTCAAAAAGAAATGAACAGCATGAATACTAAATTACAGCTCCATACGGAGTATACGACACACAAGTCGATGAAGACGACGATACGGTTTTTCGACGACCTCGCGGAAAAATTCGAAGATGAAAGCGAGATCAGCCGAATATCGTTACAAATTGTGAACAAGACGCGGGATTCGATTCGACAGAACACCTACGAGAACCCAGACCAGTATCTCGAGTTCATCCAACGACTCTCTGTGGACGTTTCAGACCTCGCTGCTGAACTCGAAGGCGAAACAACCAGAACGAGCTATCAGCAATTCGATGAACTCGTCGACGAACTCAAAATGGCAGTCGATGGTGACACAACTGTAATCGAAGTTGCACGAACGATGGATAAAATCGGTGAAACTGCGGAGATGCTCGAAAAGCGCACCGAAGCTATCGAACAATGAGAGAGTCCGTCACAACGCCAATCCGACTCATCGCTGTCCATCGCCACTCCCTGTTGGTCGACGGACCAGCGACTCCAGCGAGTCGGTCAGTCGGTCTCCACACGGGTGGCCGGCAACGACCCAGTACAACAACTCTCGGGGGTGTCCAATGAACGTCTTCAGCAAGGTATTGAAACCAGTAAAGAAGCTTCCAAAGATGCTTCTGAAACTCCCACGGAAGCTTCTCAAAATTGGCCGTTCGATTTGGGAGTTTCTGGTCACAGTCGGGTCAAAACTCGTCGTCTATCCACTGGATAGCTTCTCTGGGAAGTGCTTTGCGGCATTTCAAACCCTCAGTATAGTTACTCTGCTTTTCGGTGGTCTCTACCTTTATTGGAGTTGGCGTGGCAGCGAGACACTCGTTGCATTTGCCTACCCTCTACTCGTTCGGGCGCTGATCGCGTTGGGGCTAGTGCTCGTAATATTCGCTATTTCGTATCCACTCGACCAACGCGGACAAATCGAAGCAACCCTCGTTCGGACCGGAATCCGACAATACAACCGAACATCCGTCGGACTCATCTCTGGTGTGGTTAGTCTTCCGACTACCCTGTTGATCTTGTTTTATGTCGGGAACCGAGAGTACGTCACGTCGTTTGTTCTGTACCTGTTTGGCCAGAGACACGCTGAAACATATCGTGCTCAGAGCCCACTGAATTTCGATTTTACTCTCGTTTCGATGTTTGTGTTCTTCATATTCTTCTTCATGGCTAGCTTTATCACAATGAACTGGCTGCTAAGACGTCAGAACGAATCGTACCTCCGAACAGACCTTTCAATCGTCGACGTAACCAAAGACACTGGGGATATGAAAGGTATACAACTACAGAACGATAGCGACGGTGCAATCTCGTTATCGATGGCAAAAATAAAAGACGCCAGAGACAACTCGTATACGCTTAACAACAACCCATCGTTTCGACCTGGTGAGATCGAAACAATTAGTCTACCAGCTGAGTTTACGCTCGAACGAACCGAATACGAGGTCCCGACCGGACTTGGATGGCTCTATGATCGGTACAAACAGGCGCGAATTTATACGCGTTCTGGCGATACGTTCGTTCTCGAATGGAGTGACCAGTAGATGGGGACAACTGTCGGAGTGTTAGGTGCAACGGAACCGGTCGGCCGTCGTCTCGTCGAACTGTTAGCAGCACATCCAACGTTCGAGGTGACGACAGTAACTGCAGGAACATCCCAAGACCACACCGGCATACAGTATCAGAACGCGGTAACCTGGTCGTATCCAACCCCACTCCCCGATCGAATCGCCTCACTCGAGGTGTTGAAGCCGGATCCGTTAGTGGTTCCTTCGGACATCGATCTCTTCGTTTCAGCACTTCCGGCTGCGACGGCAACCGTTGTCGAATTAGCATTGGCTGAGCGAGGACAGGTAGTCTGTTCGACTGCAGCATCCGATCGGCTGGCGACGGACGTGCCACTTGTCGTTCCGGAAATAAACCCAGCACACCTCGCCTTGCTCGAGGTCCAACGCGATGATCGACGATGGGATGGTGGATTGATAAAAACCCCCTGTGCTCCTGCAACGGTCGTTTCCCTGCCACTGGCTGCGTTGTCCGAGTATGGACTCGAGCAAACGACCGTCTCGACGCTTCAGTGTCTTGATAGCTCTCGGGAGAGCGAGACGTCGGCGATGGATACGCTCAACAACATTATCCCGAAAATTGCCGGCGAAGCGAGTCGGATCGAAACTGAGACACGAAAGGTTCTGGGGACACTCGAAGGGTCGGAGATACACACACACGACGTGCAGATATCTGCATCGTGTAACCGGGTTCCGATCGAGGAAGGCATTCTTGTGAATCTCTGGGTGACAACCGACGCAGATGTACCGTCAGTCGCGGTTGAGTCGGCGCTTCGTGACTACTCTGCGGTCAATCTTCCCAGCGCCCAGGGAAAACCACTCGAAGTATTTTTCTCGAGTGAACGGCCACAACCACGTCTCGATACAGCTATTCGCGATGGACAGGCCGTCGCTGTCGGTCCGGTCGAAGCGACGGTCAACGGGTTCAAATTCGACTGTCTCACCCATAGTACGATTCGCGGTGCCGCCGGAACCTGTCTTCTCAACGCCGAACTGGCTATCGACCGTGGATATCTATGATGCTCGAACGGGTGCTCACCGCAACGTCAACCCTGTGACACCATCCGTTCTGTGTACAATGTTCGACTTCCAGACATGGTGCGAATAAATTTTTGCACCTCGAACCAAAAGTTTGACATCATATCCGACGAATAGACCCAGTGACCAATGTCCGATTCAGCACTCCAGACCGAGTTCGAATTTACCCTTCCAAAGGGCTACGTCGACGATGAGGGCAACGTTCACAAAGAGGGCCGAATGCGCCTTGCAACTGCTGCAGACGAAATCCAGCCACTGAACGACCCAAAAGTACAAGAAAATTCCTCGTACCTGAGTATCGTGTTGCTTTCCCGTGTCGTAACGCAACTCGGAACGATCGATGACGTCACCCCAGAGATAATCGAGTCGCTTTTCGTAACCGATCTCGCCTATCTCGAGGAACTGTATGGACGCGCAAACGACGCGACCACCGACCTCGCAGACGCACTCGAGTTGGCCGAACAACAGGCTGGGGCCGGCACACCCGAACCGGGAAACGAGATGACGCGATAGAGCTGTATCCATCACAACGCCTCTATGAGGAAGTGGCGTTCATCGCATACTACTTCAACTGGTCACACGATGAGATTCTGTCACTCCCTCACGAGGAACGAAAACAGTGGTGTGAAGAAATCAGCCGAATCAACGAACAAATGAATCAGGAAGGGGCTAACGCTGGCGCACCGTCGGTGGAGCCACAGATGGACGAGGTTCCAGTCCTCGATCTAGACGAGGAGATGGATCCGTTCGAGTAATCATAATTATGGCAATTGATTTTAGCAACCAACACTCAGACGACGAACCATACAACAACTTCGTTTACAAAGTCGAAATAGATGACGTCCCGATCGGTGGATTCACCAAAGTTTCGGGACTGTCAATGCAATGTGACACGATAGAGTATCAAGAGGGTGGGTTACACGACGTTACTCACACGTTTCCGACCAGAGTGTCACACTCGAATATCAAACTCCATCGTGGCATGACTGCACACGATGACTTCATCGAGTGGATCACTAATTCGATTCACTACCCACACGAAGAGATCGAACACGATGTCGTCATCACGATGAAAAACCGCCAAGACGAGGCCACGTGGGGATGGAAGCTCATCAACGCTTACCCCGTCTTCTGGGATGGGCCTGAAGTCGTCGCAAACGCCAACCGATTTGCCGTCGAACTGCTCGAACTTGCCTACGAGGAGTTCGACTACATCAAATACTAACGTGATGAGGACATCCACTCCGGGGTCAGAATCCGATCCCATCGAGACCTGGGCCGACTACTGGGACCACCAGTACGAAACGAACGCACAGCCACAACTCGAGGCTGCGACACGACAGCCGAGACACCACTGGTTGCTGGTCGACGTCGGCAGCGTCGTCGCTGAGCCACTCGAGGTGACCATCAAAGACATCGGACAGCGTCCGGACACCGTTATCGCCGATATCCGCGATGGGTTCGAGACGTTCGCCCGAAACGAACCCGAGGTTGCGTTCGCAACCGACGGCTACGACGATTTGCCGGTTCATTTCATCGGGCTCTCACCAACCGAACGCAACACTCGACTCGTTCTCGACGATCCAGTCCTCGAGGCAAACCGACTGCGGACGATTCCGAACGCCTCGATTTCGACGCCCGAACCTACTTACCGTGCCAGCCAGCTTACCTATCGGTGTCCGGACGGACACGAAACGACACTCGAGCAACCAATCTACCGATCACGGACGCTGACTCGGTGTGGAACGCCGGAGTGTTCGAATGAGGTGTTCGTCGACGATACCCAGACACGTGTTCGACCGATCGTCGAGTTCGAAATCGACTCTGCTGGGGGCTCACTCTCCTGTGTCGGAACCGGCCTCTACGCCGCTGAACTCGACCGACTCGCCGCTGACCGTCTCCACCTGGTGGGTATTCCACGACGCAAAACGCTGGCTGATGGAACCGTCGAGGCCGTTTACGAACTCACCAGCGCACACCGGATCCGGTGACTGGACGGCATTACCAGTTCTCCCCAGCTTCAGGATTAAATATTCGCCACGAGCCCGCTTCCGGTCTGAGATCGTACTCGAGTTGTGCTTCGGTTCGTCCCAGTTCCTGTGTAAACCGGAGCACGACGCGGTCGGGTCGATCGACGAGGCGTTCGAAGTCGTTTTTGATCGAGACGCCTTTCTGTTCTAAAATGATGAGCTCTCTCGGTGAAAACTCACCGCCGAATCCCTCGGAGTGATACAGGCTGTAAGCAGCGTCGTCGTCCCCGTCGTTTAGGTAGTCGAAAAACCGTTCGACGACGAGTTCCGGCGTTCCACTAACTGGCGTCTGTGTGCCGTCGCTTGCGTCATCGGTCTCACGCTCACCGTCCGAATCGGTGTCTTCCTCACCGTCCGAGTCAGTTTGTCCCGCTTCGACGTGCTCCTGAGTCGTCTGTGCACTGTTATCAGATACCTGGCTCGTCTGGCTTACGGTATCGTCCGGCTGCGTTTCAGCTGATACTTCGTCGCTCCCATCGCTGTCTGTCTGATTCGGGTTCGGTTGCTCACTCGTTGCTCGAGCCAACTCCGCTGCCGACGGCCCCGAGTCTGCAGGCGCTGACCCGTCCGATGTGCTGGCACCGGTCGACGCCGTCGACGTCTCATCGGCAGGTAAGGAATCTCTAGCGGATCCAGCGGGTTGTGTAACTGCGTTTTTCTGCCTGTCAGTCGCTGTCTCAGAACCCGTTTGCGCCGACGTCTGTGCGAGTGCCTCCCGTGCCGTCATCCCCTGTGAAATGACGTCTTTGGCCGTTATCTCCGTTGGATCAGTCGTCGACGCATCGGACTGTTCGTCCTGTGATGCCGTCCTCGTGTCCGGATCGGTCTGCAGTAAGTGCTTGTACTCCCCGAAATCGGTTGGATCGAGCAATCCACCGAGTTTCTCGAGTTCGCGCCTGCAGGCTTCGACGACGTGGCGCATCTCGACAGTGCCGTCTTCGACAGCGAGGATCGCCGCCGTCTGTGCGACGTTTCGAATGTTCCCGCCCGAAAGCTCGAGACTCGCCAAAAACTCATAGTCGAGGTCGGCCGTCGGCGTTGCCTCGGGGAACATGATCTTCCAAATCTCTTTGCGGGCCGTCTCATCCGGTTGCTGGAACGTTACCGTCTGGCTAATCCGGCGCATGAACGCATCGTCGATGTGCGATTCGTTGTTCGTCGTCAGCAAGACAACGCCATCGTAGGTCTCGATTCGCTGAAGGAGATAGTTCACTTCGACGTTTGCATACCTGTCGGTGGCGTCGCTGACTTCCGCACGCTGGCCGAAGACTGCATCGGCTTCGTCGAACAACAAGACTGCGTTCGAATCTCTCGCTGCATTGAAAATTCGCTCTAGGTTCTCTTCAGTTTCGCCGATATACTTGCTGACGACACTCGAGAGGTCGATCTTGTAGATATCCATCCCGGCATCGTCGGCGATAATTTCGGCTGCCATCGTCTTGCCCGTCCCCGAGGGGCCGGCAAACAGCGCAACGACGCCCGATCCACGCGAAAAGCGCTCCTCGAAGCCCCACTCCTCGTAGACGGTTCCGCGATGTTTGATATGCGAGGCGACTTCCCGAAGTTGGCGTTCGGTATCTGGCTTGAGGATGATCTGCTCCCAGTCTGCGTTCGGCTCGATCCGTTCTGCGAGTTCATCGAGCCCCTGTGTCGACTGGGCTTTACACCCCTCGAGGATGGCCTCGCGTGAGACGGTCGTCGACTCGTCGTCGGTCAACGCCTGTGCGGTCGTGACGGCGTTTTCGATCTGGCCCTGTGTGAGTTCGAACGTACTCGCAAGGACCGTCGGCGAAATCGACTCATCGAGGGTGTGTTCGTGGGCGTCCCAGAGGCGCTTTCGAAGTTCGAACCCCGGCTTTGGAAACTCGATGAGGACGTACTCGACTTCACGGACTTCAGAGGCGGGTGTCCACTGTTCCTCGCCAGTGAGAAACAGATCACGTTCCAGTGGCCAGAGGGCTGCGACGACGTCGCCGATCGAGAGCCGCTCGGCTACTCCGGCTCCGGTATCGGCCCCGGCCTCGGCCGCTTCAGCATCCGGCCGTTGCTCGCTCGTGATCGCGTCGGTGACGTTCGTCAAGTGAACCGGACAGTCCTGTAACAGCGCTTCCCGGCGGAATCGCTCGAGCAAGTTGGCCTCGAGTAAGGCATCTAAATCTGCACGCAACACCCGGTCGTCGGCGATTGCCTCGACGGCGCGGCGTTTTTCGCTCCCATCCGGGCCATAGAAGTAATGAATTCGGGGGTCGGTGTCGGTTGCGGCCACCGCCGTTACCCGATCGGCGACGTCGTCTTCGAGTTGGAGGTCGTCGACGGTCGTCGTCGACTCGAGGAGTGTCGCTGCACCCTCGAGCATCGGATCGAGGCCGTCCTGGCCGAGTAGATATTCGACGAGGTGATCGGAGACGACGATGGGGCGTCTGCGTCTGGAGGTGCTGTTGTCGACCGGATCCCCCAAGCCGATAAAGCCGTGTCTGCGAAGCGGTGAGTGCGTGCCAAGCAGTTCCGAGGCGGCAAACGGTGTGGTCTCGTCTGTGACGTACAGGTCTTCGATGAGTCCAACGGTGGGCTCTGACAGCATCAGATCGCCGTGTAGCTGCTGGAAAAGCTCTTCGAAGCTTTTGTCCACGTTGGTTGCAAGTGCCATCAACAGCACATCGAGGTGGTCTCGAGAGAGATCGAACCGGTCGGCGACGATCTCGAGACGAAGTGTCGTCTCCGCGTCGGTCTCTGCACATTGGCGTTCGATCTCCTGTTGGTCTCGGGCGAGTTCTCGGCGGTCTGGGTCCGGTAAGGCAACGGCAATCCCCGGGATACCGGTCTCCTCAGCAGCGCTCGTCGGCGGATCACGCTCCTGTGGGGTGGTTTTGGTAACTGCCTCGAGAAGCAGTCGAATTCGGTCGAGTTCGGCTCTGAGATGGGCCTGCGTTGTTGGAAAGCTCATAGCAGGTGGTGAGTATCAACTATGTGTTAGTCGACCGGTATAGGTGTTACTCTCGAGGCCCCGATCACAATAATTATGAGCCAAGCTGCTAATATTTTGAGTAATACTCTCTCATGCCGTTCAAATCGTCTCGCTCGCAGTCGTCGACAGAGTCGGCGGACGAGCGCCAGGAAGCCACCGACGAGACCTCGAGTCAGGACGAGCCGTCGGTGTCGCCGTTCGAAGAGCGCCTTCGGCCGCGGTTGTGGGATCGGGAACGCGCGTCGGGCCGTGCGCAGATGGCTCCCGGGGGGATTTCGATCGAACCGTGGAAACAACGTGCTGCCCAACGCACCCAACAGCAGTCGCTCGCGGGGCCGATGACCAAATCCGAAGCCGAATCGCATTATCGCCGGACAATCGACAATCCCGACCAACTCTACACCCTACAGCGTCTCGAGCGCCAGTACGGCGGACGCTTACACGGCTGGCTCTCCGAAGACATGCCACTCGAGGCGATGGGCAAACCCGAGCAGATGGAAGC
>LKMM01000126.1 GCA_001563885.1 Natrialbaceae archaeon B1-Br10_E2g27 | reverse complement strand
TTCAGCTTCCTCCTCAGTTTCTTCCTCGGCTTCCTCCTCAGTTTCTTCCTCGGCTTCCTCCTCAGTTTCTTCCTCGGCTTCCTCCTCAGTTTCTTCCTCGGCTTCCTCTTCATCCGGTTTCAACAACTCTTCGACGATCATCTCGCCGACCGTTCGACCGATCGACTCACCGACTTTGCGGCCGACCAGTGCCCCGATCGCTCCACCGAGGGCCTCACCCAGCGGTTGCTCCTCGTCGATTTGCTCTTCCCACTGGGTCCCCTCGACTAACTCCTCTACCTCGATGTTTTCCGTAATCTTCTCGTAGTCGATCCGCTCGGTGAGTGAACTGTCGCTCATGCGCTTGCCTCCGCCTGTGGCTGTTCCTGTTGTGGAACCCGATCCGGCTCGAGTCGGTCGATCACCGTCTGGACAACCTCTCGAACGATCGTCGCGACGAGTTCCTCGACCGGCAGGCCAGGGATCAAGCCGGCGAGTTTCGATTTGAGCCAGCCGACAGCAGACGAGAGTCGACCCCGGATACCGCCTCCATCCTCGGATTCCGCTTCAGTCTCTTCGTCGGCCTCTGCCTCCTCGTCAGTGACCTCCGATCCAAATCCGAACAGCCCGCCCAGGATCTCCCGTGGTTTCGTTATAAGTTGAGATAGCAGTTGTTTCGGTCGCTCGAGTAGCCCACGAACCCGATCGGTCGCGTTCCCGAGCAACGATTTCACCTTCTCGAACAGTGCGCCGGGTCCATCCAACAATCCTGAAACGGCCGACAGCAGATTTCCGAGCAGGTTGTTCTCTCCCGGCCGGGCCGAAACGTCGAGCGTTACCTCGTTTAGGTTGACCTCGAGACCGAGCACGTCGAGAAAGAGCCCATCGAGGTCTAAGTGGGCAACGCCTGAGGCGTCTTCGCTCTGGTAAACCTCCTCGGCGTCTTCGACGTGCGATTCTGCGGCTTCCGCCTCTTCTGCAGCTTCCTCGTCTTCGGCTTCCGCCTCTTCTGCAGCTTCCTCATCTTCGGCTTCGGTCTCTTCAGTTTCCTCGGTTTCGTCTCCTGGTTCTTCCGCTTTCTCGTCGTCAGGATCTTCCATCTGTGCCTGCCCGCCGTCGGTAACGAGCCGGCAACTCGAATCTCCGCCGTGTTCGTTCCATAGGTCAACTATCACCGAATCAGGACGGTCCCCGGAGCCGCTGGCTCCTCGTTCCAGTGTCATGTCGAGCACAAAAATGAGCGGAAGCGTTGTGGTGGTTTGCCTTGCGTATGCGATCGTGCTCCCGGTTGTGACCCTCAGGGGCGATCAAGGGTTGGTAGCCACCCTACTCGAGTGACCCGACTGAAAGCGCATGCTCGCCACGGACGACGCAATCGTCGTGGTAGGCAACGGGCTCTTCGATCACAGCAACTCGCCCGCCATCGATGGCGGCTGCGGTCACGACCCCCTCGAACGGAACGGTTTCGGTGGGGCCGGACTCGAGATCGAAACGCCGAACGGCGTGTGTTTCGGGGTCTCGAACCCGGAAATTCTGTGCACAGGGTGTAACGACGGTCTCGCTATCGGCCGCCAGTCCGTGAACGAAGCCACCGACTGACGCCTCCCAGGTGAGCGTGCCGTTGTCGAAGACAGCTATCCGGTGTTCGTTCGGGTGTCGGCTCTCAGTCTCACGACGGTCCGTGGCGTACGTGTTACCGGTGACGAACGCGAATTTTCCGTCGTTTGCGTAGGTGTGATTCGGGTAGGCATACAGGAGTTCGCCCCCAATCTCGGTTTCGACCGCGAGATCGACGATCCAGCGTTCGGCTCCACGAGGACCGAGCAGATAGCCACGTTTGTCGCCATGGCTCGAGACCGCCAGTGTGTCGCCATCGAAGGCTACGTCACCGACGCGTCGCTCGCCTTCGGTTCCAGGATCCCAGGTCCACAGCGGGCTACCGATGTCGGCTTCGAGAACGACAAGGCCAGTATCGGCAGCCCCCGGACACCGGTTGTAGCCGACCGCAAGCCGCTCGCCACGGTCGTCGAGATCGAGCGCGATCGGCGAGGCGTCGGTCTCATAGCGCCACCGAACCGTGCCATCGGGAGCGAACGCATAGATCGTGCTGTGCCAGCGGCGACGGTCGCCATCGCGTTCGTAGCGTCTGGCCGCGGCGTACACCGCCAGCTCGCTGTCGGGGGCAGCAGGCTCGAGACATACGACGTACGGCAGTTCGAACATGCGATCGGATGTCGGTTCGCCGATGTCGGCCGCGGTCTCGTACGACCAGTGTCGATCGCCGCTGTCGGCATCGTAGGCTGCGATCGTTCCGGACTCACCACGGCCCGCCACGGCCACCTGCTTGCCAGTCTCGTTGCCGTCGCCGAGAGTTTCGATTCCCTCGAAGTGGGCAACCCCGACGACGTGATCCGGATGCGAACTCGTCCAACGGGCCTCGAGCGAGTCCGTCTCGAATGCCGTTATCGTTCCATCCCACTGCCCGACGACGACCTGATCGCCGTCGATGTCGACCGCAGAACGGGTCCACATGTGTCGACTTCGTGCTGGATCGATCTCACCGAGGGAGATTCGCTGAAACCCAGGGTCGTCCTGAGATTCGACCTCAGTCTCGGCAGTGGGCAGACCGGACATACTCACTCCTCGACGGGGAAGGTTTCATGAAGGACGTCGTGGGACTCGCCGAGTCCATCGACGATGTGTTCTCCCTGTATTCGGAGCCGCTTTACCGTCCGTTCGGCGTTTCTCGCCTCGAGCAGCCGTCCACGAGCGTAGTTGTACGCCGGGTCCTCTGGGTCCATCGCGGCGACCTCTTCGGTCAAATCGACCAGCGCCGCATCGAGGTGGGCCTCGAGTTCGGTGAGGGTTTCGGCCTCCACGAGGCCTTCGATCGGTCCCTCGAGGTGGCCCTCGAGTTCCGTTTCAGCGTGTTCGCGTGCAGCGTCGTCGCCGACGCCGAGGACGTTCATCAATCCGAGTCGTAATGCTTCGAGTTCATAACAGGACATGTGTGGGTCTTTTGTTGGTTCAGTTGTGGGTGGTTCGATCGAGTCGCTCTCGGTCGGCGTTACAGCAGTTGATCGACCAGATCGCTGACGATCCGGTCTCGTTCTAGGTGTTCGTCGACGATTCGTTCGACATCGCTGTCAGCGACGTCGCCATACCAGACGTTTTCGGGATAGACGGCGACGATCGGTCCCTCGCCACAGCGACCGAAACACGACGACTGCGTGATCCGGACGTCACAGTGGTCTGAGTCTCGAGTCGATTGGCGAAGTCCCTCGAGCACTGCAGGCGAACCCATCTCCGCACAGGTTCGGTTCGTACAGACCGCGACGTGCTTTTCGGGGGCGTCGTGGGTATGGGGTTCCTCGTCGACGTCCTCGCGGTCGGCGTGGGCTGCCCGGTGGGCAAGCGCCCGCAGCATCGCCCGAGCGCCGCCGACGTCTTCCTCGTAGCCCTCGAGGTCGACTTTGTACTTGCAGGTATCACAGGACATCGCGACGCTGTCGGTCCGGGCTTCCTGCCAGCGATCGGCAAAGACGTCGAGCAGCCGCGAGTCAGTCCCCAGTGGGTCACCAGCTAGCGCCTCGACATACGGGTAGTCATCGTCGAAGTCGGCAGTCCAGTCACGAACCCGCTGGGTGAGGACGCCGTCGCCGAGCATGTACGGCAGGACGACCACCGCGTCGGGGCGGTGTTTCGAGAGCCCATGAAGGGTGTCCTCGAGTGTCGGCTCCGTAATTCCAATAAAGGAAGCCTCGACGCGGTCGAACGCCCGACCTTCATACAGCAATCGAGCGAGTTTGTGGACGTCGCCGTTGGCGTCCGGATCACTCGAGCCCCGGCCACAGAGAACAACGGCCACGTCGTCGGTCGTCCGGTCGACACCGAGATCCGCCTCGACCGCACGGGCCCGGTCATCGAGCAAATCGATGATCGCTGGATGGATCCCGAGATGAGAGCCGGCGTCGATCGCTATGTCGTGTCTCGAGCGGGCCTGTTCGATCGCCAGTGGCACGTCGTTTTTGACGTGACTGGCTGCAAACAACGAGCAGTGGACGACCGTCACCCGCGAGACGACCTCCGACAGTTCGGCCAACGCATCTTCGATCGATGGCTCGGCGAGTTCGAGGAACGCGGCGTCGACCGCTACACCGAGTCGGGACTCGAGGTCGGCGGCCAGGTTCCGAACCTGCTCGTTCGATTTCTCCCGGCGCGAGCCGTGGCCGACGAGCAAGATGGCCTCGTCATCGAACGTTTCACTCGCCCCAATCGGCGTTTCGTCCGGTGTACTCATCGTTGCGTGCTGTGGCCCGTCATCAGTCGTCGGCCTCCGCTTGCTCGAGGCTGTGTGTTAGCTTTCGGCGTCGACTCGGTGCGTACAGCCCCGTCTGCTGGCAGCTCTCATAGAGCCACGTTCCGAAGGCGGGTGCAGCGTCGTCGTCGACGCCGAACCAGTAGCCACCCGAGGAGGTCTCGCCGAGGTCTCCCATCGGTGCCGCAATCGGGCAGTCGGCGATCAACTCTCGGATACGTTCCAGTAGGTCACGATCCTCGTGGACGAACGAGATGCCGACCGTATCACTCTTTGATTTGAAACAGATCGTCCCACAGCCCTCGAGGATGCCTCGAAGGAGTTCTCGGCGGTGACTCGAAAACGCCCCAAACCGGTAGTTGCCATGGCCATCGACGGGCAACGAGAGTGAACTCGTTCGGCCCAGCAGTTTGCCGTCGTCGGCCGGAATCGATAGCGTGTATTCGTCTTCGGTGCGCGTGATCGACGTTTCGTGGGCGTACTCACGGCTCGTCGTCTCCTGGGTGAGTTCGCCGCCTGCGATGGTCGCGAGCACCCCTGCGGAAGTCTCGTCGGTCGTCGTGACCTCGAGTCCGTCGCTCGAGACCGTGCCGCTGGCGGCGACGTGGCCCCAGAAGTACGCCGTTGCGGGGTGGCCAGCGAGTGGATCGGTTGGAATCTCGATACTCACTGAATCGTCTCCTGTCGTCGTCCCGGAGTGGTGTGTATCGCTCATTCGCTCACCTCACGAACGATGATTGCGTCAGTTGGGCAGGCCGCGGCGGCCTGTCTGGCCTCGTCGATACGGTCGTCCTCGAAGGTTGCGACGACGCGGTCGTCAGTGTCAGTTACTTCGCCATCACAATCGTATACCGGGTCGGCGTCGGGGTCGATCGTCGCGAGGCCGTCATCGCCCTCGACAAAGCGCGGGTCGCGGGTCAGACAGGCGAAGATGCCGTCACAGTCGTCTTTCTCGATGGTAACTTCGTATCGTGGCATTGGCGGTGTATCTCAGTAGTCGTATTTCGTCTCGTAGCCGCGAGGCGTGACCATCCGGTCGTCCCAGACGTACGTTTCCTCGTTGCCGACGACGATCGTCGTCGTCATGTCGATGATCTCGTCTTCGCCAAGCTCCTCGAGTTCGGCCAGTTCGGTGATCATCACCTGCTCGTCTTCGCGGCCAGCCCCGTGGACGATACCAACCGGGGTGTCGGGCCCGCGGTGGGTGAGCAGGATTTCACAGGCTTTCTCGAAATTGTCACGACGCTTGCGGCTCCAGGGGTTGTAGATCGTGATCGTGAAGTTCTCTTTTGCGGCCGCGTGCAGGCGTGACTCGATTTCCGGCATCGGGACGAGATGATCCGACAGCGAAATCGAGACGGTGTCGTTGACAAGCGGCGCGCCGAGCAACGCCCCACACGACTGGGCCGCCGGGACGCCGGGGACCACTTCGAACTCGACCATCGAGGCCGTTGCCCCCTTCGACTCGAGAATCTCGAGTGCCAATCCCGCGAGCGCGTAGACGTTTGGATCGCCACTGCCGACGATGGCGACGTCGTTGCCCGCAAGCGTCCGGTCGATCGCCTCCTCGGTTCGGGAGACCTCACCGCACATCGGCGTATCGTACAACTCATCAGCAGCGTCGGTGATCTCATCCGGCAGGAGATCGATATACGTCGTGTAGCCGACGATATGTTCGGCCTCGAACAACGCTTGCTTTGCCCGTTCGGTCATCCCCTCGGGATGGCCCGGCCCAAGCCCAACCGCCGTCAGCTGGCCCGGCTCGGCATCGAAATCCTCGACCGTCGAGCCCACCTTCTCCTCGACTGATTGCTGTTTGCTCGAGGATCCACAGCTCGAACTCGAGGATGAGTCGGCACTCGAGGCTCCGCATTTCGATCCGCTCGAGGCGGTGGCCTCGGCTGTCTCGTCTCGAGACGCGCCACAGTTGGATGTCGATTCCTCGTCAGTGTCAGTGTCCGTACTCATGATTAGAAGTTCTCGACGTCACGCCCGCCACGGGGCGTAACGAGGTAGGTTCGGTCGTCGTTTTGCCAGGTTTTGGTCTCGTGGGTGCCGATAATCAGCGAGGTGCCCATCCCCGAAACCTTCTCGTCGTGGTCGCCTGCCTCGCCGAGCGTTGTGATGAACTCGCTTTCCCCGTTGCGGCCGGCATCGGCGCGGCCAGCGTCGTTGACGATAGCTACGAGCGCGTCGTCGGTCCGGTGTTCGCGGACGATCTCGACTGCCTGCTCGTAGTTTCGCCAGCAGTTATAGAGGACGATCACGAAATCGGCGACCGCCGCCGCACGCAGTTTCTCCTCGATTTCTTCCCAGCCCCGCCACTTATCCGACAGCGAGACGGTACAGAAATCGTTACACAGCGGCGCGCCGACGTTCGCCGCGCCACCGAGTGCAGCCGTTAGACCGGGAACGATCTCGAGGGGGACGTCCGTCGCATCCTCTTCTTGTGCCATCTTGAACAGCAGGTCGGATTTGCCATACACCGAGGGATCGCCGCCGGAGACGTGGGCGACGGTTTTCCCCTCCCGGACGTACTCGAAGGCCGCCCGCGCGAGTTCGATCTGTCGACCCATCGTCGACCGGACGATCTCCTGTTCGAATCCGTCCTCGCGTGTCGCGATCCCATCATCGTCGACGGCGTCTTCCGGCGGCAGTGTCCCATCTTTGCGCAAAAAGGCCTGATAGAGACTCGAGGCGATGACCACGTCCGCGGATTCGATCACGCGTTTTGCCTTGATCGTCATGTGATCTGGCAGTCCGGGGCCGATGCCAACCACGTAGAGGGTGCCGTACTCCTCCGGCGTCCCGCCGGAGCCTGACCCGGCGAGTTCATCATTACCAACCGTGTCCCGGCTGCTCATCTCCCGATCGCCACCGTAACCTCCTTTTCGTAGCCGATCTTCTCGAGGACGAGTTCCTGCTTGCGACCACCCGCAATCGCACTCGCCTCCGAGACACCCGGCCAGCCGATCAGTTCCTTCGATTTCGAGGGTGTCGGCCCCTC
>LKMM01000125.1 GCA_001563885.1 Natrialbaceae archaeon B1-Br10_E2g27 | reverse complement strand
CGTACGGGTTTGTACGGGGCTGTTTCTTCCGTTCACAGCTGCTTACGGCGACACCGATTAGCCAGAAAAGCACAGAGCGGAGTAGCCACCCCGGCTCGAAGCCGGTGCGTTTCTCTCGTGGATGGTCGATCTGTGAAGCCGGTTTACCGTTCTTGGCTCCAGGCATTCGTGTACAGCCGACTGATTACTAGTACCGCTCCAAGCGTCGACCGATGAGTGAAACCGGACGACGACTCTCGGTTTCACCCATCAGTTCAGGCTTGGATCGCCACTAGTGCTTTGGCAAGCCTGAACTGATGGGTCGAACCAGTCGGCGGGTGTCGGTTCGGCCCATCAGTCGACGCTTGGCGGAGTACTAGACGTCCACGTATTGATTGACCCACTCCTGACGGCGTTGTAACGCCCGTTGGCCTTTGGGTGTCAGGGCGTAGTAGTTCGTCCGGCGGTCGAGTTGGCCTTTCTCGACGAGTTCTTTCTCGACGAGGGTGTCGAGGTTTGGATACAGTCGGCCGTGCGTGACCGGCTGATCGATATAGTGGTTGATATCGTCGAGAATTTCCTGTCCTGACGGACGGTCTTTGCCGGCGATAACGTACAACAGGTCACGCTGAAATCCAGTGAGTTGATCCATGGATCATCCTCTGAGTCCCGACGTTCACCGATTCGTGGCTTTGTTATAGACGTGGTACGAGGAGATACTCCTCGAGAACCGACGGCCTAGGCGTAGTACAACCCGAATTCCGACCGAGTCGATCCGAGCGTGACGAGGTGCTTTTGTGACGTTCGCCCCTACCACGTCGTATGAACAGCGATCCGCTCGCGTGGGAGACCCTCGACCGAGAGGTAGCGTACACCTGTCCCGGCTTCGACGTCGTTAACGACGACGTTCGATTGCCCGATGGCACCGAGACGGACTTCGATTACCTCTCGGAGCCGGCGAGCGTCTGTATCCTCCCGTTCGACCCCGACGGAAACGTCGTCTGTATCGAAGAGTGGCGTCAGGCTGTCTCTCGGGTCAATCGGGGACTCCCCGTCGGCTCGGTCGAACCCGACGACGACGACCTCGAGATGGCTGCCCGCCGCGAACTCACAGAAGAAACAGGCTACGAAGCCGACTCCGTAGAGCCCCTGGTGACGGTCGAACCGGCAAACGGGATCGCCGACGCCGTTCTCCATTTTTTCGTCGCGCGTGGCTGTCAGCCGACCGCCCAACAGCAACTCGATTTCAACGAGAGCATCCGCGTCGATCCGACGTCGTTCGAGCGTCTGCACGAAGCCGTCGCAGACGGCGAGATCCGTGATGGGCGAACCGTACTTGCCGTCTCGTACTATCTGTTGTCGGGTGGCGAGCACCCGAGTTAAAAAGAGGAACCGGGCGTAGGCTCCCTAGTGCTTTGGCAAGCCTGAACTGATGGGTCGAACCAGTCGGCGGGTGTCGGTTCGACCCATCAGTCGACGCTTGGCGGAGTACTAGTCGAGTCGGAGCCTTTCGGGTGAGGTGCTGGGAGTCCGTTAGCTCAGCACACCGACCGACAGCAGTCCGTCGTCATCTTCCTCATCGTCAACGTCGTTTTCGTCGTCTTCAGGCTCTTCGTCTTCGTCATCGTCCGGTTCTTCCTCGTCGACGTCCTCGAGGCCGTCAGCCTCGGCGATCGTCATCGAGTCAGCAGTCCCATCCTCGATGTCGATCGAAGTCGCAGAGATCATTTCGATGGTCTCATCGCCAACGTCGTTCTCATCGTCAACATCATTCTCGTCGTCAACGTCGTTCTCTTCGTCTTCGACGTCGTTTTCGTCGTCATCAACCTCGTCGTCTTCGTCGACGGATTCGACGGTCATCGTCGAGACCGTAACCTCTTCGACGTCGAACTGCTCGACGGTGATCGACTCGAACTCCTCGTCTTCAGCGTCCTCATCGTCTACGTCATTGTCCTCGTCGTCAGCCTCCTCGTCGTTTTCGTCGTCAGCCTCCTCGTCGTTTTCGTCGTCGAGTAGGCCGTTGTCATTTTCGTCGTCTTCATCCTCGACGGTGAGGTCGTCGATCGTTAGCTGATCGACGTCCATCGTCTCGATAGTGAGATCGGTGACGGTGACCGATGCATCGTCCTCGAGCGCTTCGATGTCGTCAGCGACGCCGTTTTCGACGTCGTCATCTTCCTCCTCGTCCATCTCGTCGTCTTCATCGTTCATCTCCGCATCGTCATCCATCTCGTCGTCCTCATCGTCGAACTCGAGATCCTCAGCGGTGACGTCCTCGAGGACGAGCTGTTCGAATTCGATGTCCGAGAGGGTGACTTCAGCGTCCTCGTCGTCAACCTCTTCATCGTTTTCGTCGTTAGCCTCCTCGTCGTTTTCGGCATCGAGTAGGCCGTTGTCGTCTTCTTCCTCGTCGTCTTCAACCGCTTCCTCATCTTCGATCGCCGCTTGCAGCTCGTCCGTATCGGCGTCGAGCTCATCGACGTTCAGTTCTTCTATCGTTGCATCTTCGAGGGTTACGTCGGCGAGTTCGAGCGTGCCGACGTCTGCCTCCTGAAGTGTAACGCTTGCTGTGCCGTCGTCTGCGGCCGATGTCGCACCGGCGAGGGCGGGCCCTCCGGAAAGTGCGACCATCAGTGCAACCAGTACCACACCGAGTGTCTGTGATCGTGAGACCATACGCCAGAGACAGACGGCCGTTTCGATCCTAAAACGGGCTGACTGTTACGGGCTTGGTGCGGTGAAAACCGTTGTTTGAACCGTGCAACGGTCGAGAATACAGAATACTTCGTTTCCACAAGTTGGCCGTTGCGATAGCGCCGTTCGGACCCCAGTCAACTCCCAGTTGGGCTTGCATCCGCCACTCCCGGCCAGCCCACTGGGGAACGCACTCCGTACTGGTTTTCGGGCTGGTAGGTCGAACCCGCTCGAGCGACGGTACTGGCCCGGTGTGAAACCGATCGACCAGCGCCGACCGAAAACCTTCACAGCCTTACGTTCGACGGGCCAAGGATGGGTCGATGCGCGAGCACTTCGAAGTTCGGGACACCGACGCCGGTGGGCGGATCGGCACGCTCACCGTCCCGCGTGCGGAGACGACCGTCGAGACGCCGGCACTGTTGCCGGTGATCAACCCCAATATAGATACCATCTCCCCCCGCCGACTTGCCGAGGAGTTCGGCGCTGAGATTCTCATCACGAACTCCTATATCGTCCACAGCACTGACCGCCTCCGCGAGCAGGCACTCGAGGACGGCCTCCACGAACTCCTCGATTTCCCGGGTGCGATCATGACCGATTCGGGCTCGTTTCAACTCTCCGAGTACGGCGAGATCGACGTCACGACCGAGGAAATTCTCGAGTTCCAGTATGAAATCGGCTCGGATATCGCCACGCCCGTCGACATCCCGACGCCGCCCGATGTCTCCCGTGAGCGCGCTGAAACCGAACTCGAGACGACCCAAGAACGGCTCGAGGTCGCCGAGGACATCGAAACTGGCGAGATGCTCACCACCGCGCCGATCCAGGGCTCGACGTATCCGGAACTACGGGAGAAAGCGGCTCGCCACGCCACTGCAACCAGCCACGACGTTTTGCCGGTTGGGGCGGTCGTCCCGCTGATGAACGACTACCGGTATGCCGAGATGGTCGACGTCGTTGCAGCCGCCAAGCGCGGACTGGGTGCCGACGCCCCAGTCCATCTCTTCGGGGCCGGCCATCCCATGATGTTCGCGCTGGGGGTTGCACTCGGCTGTGATCTGTTCGATTCGGCTGCTTATGCACTCTATGCCCGCGACGATCGATACCTCACCGAAAGCGGCACTCGCCACCTCGAGGACCTCGAGTACCTGCCCTGTTCGTGTCCCGTCTGTACCACCCATACGCCTGACGAGCTTCGCGCGCTGTCTGACGACGAGCGCGAAAAAGAACTCGCCGCTCACAATCTCCACGTCACCTTCGCCGAACTGCGCCGAATCAAACAGGCGATCCGCGCCGGTCGGCTGCTCGAACTACTCGACCAGCGTGCCCGCGCCCATCCGACGATGCTTGAGGGCTACCGGACGCTACTCGAGTATGCCACCCAACTCGAGCGAACGGATCCCGTCTCGAAAGGGACGTTCTTTTATACCTCACACGAGAGCGCTCGCCGACCCGAGGTGGTTCGTCACCACCAGCGACTCGAGCGGCTGTCGACGCCCGAGACGCTGTTTCTGACCGAGGGCCAGCCTGCAGGAAGCGACGAGTTCGACGCCTCCTGGCGCGTCGAACCGCCGTTCGGGCCGTTTCCCCGGGCGCTCTCGAAGAGCTACCCGTTCACCGCGGAGTTGCCAGACCGGACCGACCGGACGGCCCTCGAGGCCGCAGCCGAAGGCGTCCGCCGACTGGTCGAGGCACATCCCGAGAGCGACGTGACACTCGGTCACCGCGGCTGGCCACGCGGCGTGCTCGAAATCGTTCCGCCGTCGGTTTCACTGGTCGATCTCACAGTCCCAACACAGTGATGTCTACTGGTCAACTGGCGTCCCATCGATACGAATCGACAGGCTTCCCGTATCGTCGACCGTGACCACGTGGCCATCGTAGACGAACTCGAAGGACCGATCGGTCGGTTCGGTTGCCGGATCAAAGAGCGAATCGAGCGCCTCCGGATCGACCCAGTGATACAGCGGTGGCATCTCGAGTGTGTCGACCCCACGGCGGGCGGCGACGGCGTCGACGACAGCGAGGCTTACCCCATCCGGGAACTGCTCAGTTTGATCGAGGCTGTATCGATTCATTGCCCGTTTGAGCCCTCGAAGACCTAAAGCTTCGTCGACGACTCTCCTGAAACGAGAGGCAGGTTCATCTGCCCTGACTGCCGTCGGCAGTGAGACACTGTACGTCGCCGAGTGAATCAGAACATCGAAGGGACCAGCCCGCCCAGCCATCGGTATGCTCAGCGCGACGTCACTCGTCATCGGGACGATCACGACCGTCCTCTTTGGGGCGTGGATCCTCCGCAGACTCCGGGGATCAAGCGAGAAACGGGAGTCATGGGAGCGCCACACCGACGCCCAACAACGCGCGCCACCTGTCGAGTTGGGCGAACGCCAGACGGTCGTTGTCGACGATTTCTCCGAACACCACAGCGGCGAGCGCCATGCCGTCGGCAAAGTCGAGGGGTTCGTCGTCTTCGTCGAGGATATTCCGACCGACCTCCGAGAAGGCGAGGTCATCGACGTCGAAATCCGCTCGTTCAACCGGGGACACACCTCCGCCAGCGGTGTCTTTCTCGAGTACGCCTGATTCGGACCGACCGTTGCCGGGCGTCGGTATCGATACCCTCTTTCACACGCCGATATCATATCCGGTATGACCGACTACTTCGAAGTACACGCTCGCGACGGGGCCGCGCGCGTGGGCGAACTTCGCCTCGAGTCGCCCCGGATGACGCCCGCCCTCGTCGATGACGTACTCGAGGATGGGGGCTCACTCTGGAGTCAGCACCGCGACCTCCCCGACGGTGATGACTCCCAGTTGACCGTCCTCCCACACCGGGCGTTTCCCGGGGGAACCGCAGACGAGGTGGCCGAATCGTTCGCCGTCGACTATCCCGACGTCGAGTATCCAAGCGTCGCCGTCATCTCGAGCGATCACGCAGACGACCACAGCACCGACGCCTACGCCGTCTCAGACGTCCAGTCGGTGATGGGCCATGGCGCGGCGCTCGTCTCCGCCGTCGTCGCCGTCCGCGAGGCAATCCCCGCTGACACGGCATTGTACTTCTCGGGTGTCACAACGCCTCGAAACGTCGCCACCCTCGCCTACGCCGGTGTCGACCTCTTCGATGAAACCGCTGCCGTAATCAAGGGGACTCAGGGACGGTATCTCACCACCGACGAGGCCTACTTCCTCGAGGACATAGAGGAACTGCCCTGTAGCTGTCCGGCCTGTCAGAAACCCCGCGAGGAGTTCACCCGCGAGGATTGTGCCGAGCACAACGTCAACGCGCTGCGGGCGGAACTGGGCATCGTCCGTCGACGGATTCGAGATGGTCGCCTGCGTGATTATATCGAGGGTCAGGCCCGCCACGACCAGTGGCTTACCGCCGCAATGCGCGAACTCGACAGCCAGTGGGGGTATCTCGAGGAACGGACTCCCATCCTGCGGGACGCCCAGATTTCGGCGGCGAGCGAAGACACCCTTCGGCGGGTGGAGATTCAACGCTACGCCGACCGGGTGACCACGCGCTACCGCAACCGATTTAAAAACCCGCTCGTGCTCGTCCCCTGTTCGGCCGCCAAACCCTACAGCGAATCCCAGAGTCACCGTCAGTTCCACGACGCCATCCAGTGGCGGGCCCATCTGGTCTCGATGACCTCCCCCATCGGCGTCGTCCCGCAAGAACTCGAGACGACCTATCCGGCCCAACACTACGACACCGTCGTGACGGGTCGGTGGTCCGAGGACGAAAAGCAGTTCGTAAGCGAGGTCCTGGGGCGCTATCTCGAGCGCAACGCCGACAGCTATCCGTACGTCGTTGCCCACGTCCCTGACGAGGGCTACCGTGACATCGTCTCCCGGGTCGAAGACGGGTGGGACGGCGACGACCTCGAGATTACCTACACCGTTCCCGAGGGTGGCCACCCCACCGACGACGAGTCACTGTCGAATCTCTCGGCGGCGCTGTCGGGCGAACTCAAATACTCGAAACGCGAACGCGAGCACAACACCGTCCGCGCCATCGCCGACTACGTGCTTGGCGACGGGGCCGGCGACGACCTCTTTGCTGACATGCAGACCACCAGTCGTTACCCCAAGATCCAGGTCCGTGACCCCGAGGACACCCAACTGGCGACGATGGTGCCCCAGTATGGGACCCTTTCGTTTACCCTCGAGGGGGCAAAACGCTGGGTCGAAAGCGACGCCCCGACCAAACGCGTCGAAATCGACGGCTTCGTGCCACACGGCAGCGTGCTCGCGCCGGGGGTCGTTGACGCCGACGACGACATTCGGGTCGGCGACGAGGTGATCGTCGAGGGCCCGAAAGCCTTCGGCGTCGGCCGTGCAGAGATGTTTGGCCGTGAGATGACAGAAAGCACCCGCGGCATCGCCTGTGAGATCCGCCACGTCGAAGAGAGATAGCGGATCAACCTCCCGGACACGTTTTGAGCAGGTGCTCGCGGTAGATGGCAACCGGGACTCGAGTCCAGCAGCCATCAGCCGTGCATACTGTCAGGAAGACTGACGAGCGAATGACTTTTATCTGGGTGTAAAGTAAGCTTTACTGTAAAGCATGCCCGACACCCTCGTCCCCACCATCGACTCGCCGGAACGCACCCGCAAACTGTACGAACGACTCGT
>LKMM01000124.1 GCA_001563885.1 Natrialbaceae archaeon B1-Br10_E2g27 | reverse complement strand
GCGGTCAACTTAGACCAACCACTCGAGCCGCTACGTGAGATTGCCGCCGAGTACGGCCTCTGTGTCATCGACACCGGGTATGCCTACCACGTCAAAGATCCCGCACCGAACAAAGGCGACGGCCTCGAGTTGATCGCCGACGCCGTCGGCTTCGATCCACGCGATTGTGTTGCCGTCGGCGACTCGGTAAACGACGTTTCGACCTTCGAGGTCGTCGGCCGAAGCTTCGCCGTCGCAAACGCCGACGACGACGCCAAACGCGCCGCCGACGAGGTACTCGAGGCCGCCCACGCCGATGGGACGCTCGCGGTACTCGAGCGAGTTCGCGAACGCGGCTCAAAATAGCTCAGCAGACGACCCGCTAGGAAAACGACGCTACCAGCCGCTCGGTCGCCTCCTTGGCCACCCTCGCGCGGACCGTCCCGACGAGGTAGTTGGCGGTTGCCAACGTTGCGTCAGACTCCGAGTGGTAGTCTTCGAGTGTCTCATCAGCGCGTCTCACGTCGAACCGGGCGACCTCGAGTAACTGCCCGGTCAAATACGGCTCCTCGGCTGCGAACGCAGCCGTCTCGATGGCCTCGATGGCCGTTCGTTTTGCGGCCTCGATGTCGGCTGCATCCTCGGGGCGCTCGACGGTCATCTCGTCGGATTCGACAGACTCGATCGCGAGCAGGCCCGACTCGAGCGTCAACACCTCGAGTACGGCCCGTGCGGGGCGATTGCTCTCGAGGTACTCACGCGCTCGCTCGTGGCTTTGCTCGGGTGCCCAAATGAGTTGCCTCGCAACACCTCTGGAAACTGAGCTATCGGTCGGTTCACCGAAGAGCAACTCGGTTGCATCCTCGACAGTCGTGGGTGGTTCCTCGATTTGCTCGCGGTGATCTTCGAGTCTGCTCGAGACCACCTCCACGAAGGCCCCCTCGAGCGATCGGTCGCCGCGGTCGGCCTGCCGGTCGAGTACGTACTCGGCGTCTTCTATGGCGGCCAGTGTCCGCTCTCGACGGACCGTAAGATACCCAACGCGCTCGAAGTCGGGTTCGCCGGGTCGCTCTCTGTCGGCTTCCTCAAGGGCCCGTTCGGCGTCGTCGAGCCAGCCTTCGATCGCGTCGTAGACCACGACGGCGTCCCGTGGATCGTCGCCCGTCCAGGAGAGATCGCTCACGAGCGCCTCGAAATCACCCTCGAGGCCACGCAGTTCGTCTTCGACGGCTGCCGGCGTTCGGTCCTCGCTTGCGACGGCGTAGCTCCCCTCGGCCTCTGCAGCCAACGTCCGGGCGCTCCTGAGCCGTGATAGTCGTGCGTAGTTGCTCGGCCGGTCGTCCTCGAGCGCGGCGAGCGCGCGGTCTCGTCGGCTTTCGATGTGGTCGCGAACTGCCTCGTTCGGGATCTCACCCTTGAGATCATCGGGAATCGACTCGAGCAACGACTCGACGCGTTCGATGCGCGCTTCGACGATTTCGTCGCCGACGTCGATCGGAAACGCCTCGATGTCGTCCGGTCGGTCGATATCGGCGATCTCGAGGGCCGCTTGCTCGTCGATGTCGACCGGTGGCTCTTCAACATCGTCCGAACAGCCTGCGAGAGCAACGATACTCGCGGTTGCTCCGAGGGCAGCACCTCCGGTAAGGAGTCTGCGCCGAGAGATGTCATCGATCATTCGTCGTCCTCCATCGGTGCAGTACAACTCGCGCTGTGGCCCCTGCCAGAACCGCTGTAGGGCTCGTCGGTGGCAAGCGGCAGTTCGATCATCGTCAACTGAATGTGTCGGTCGCCGACCTCACACTCGACGTCCGGATCGCGCGTAGTCCGACAGAACTGCACCCTGACGCCTTCGCCGCTCGAACGCTGTTCTACGTACTGAAACGTGTAGCGATAACAGGCATCGACTTCGCGTTCGTGCAAAAATACTGTCGCCTCGTCGTAATCGATTTCGTGCAGGAACGAAAACGGATCGCCGACATCATCGATCGGGTCGTCTCGAAGTTCGATCAACTCGAGGTGCTCCTCGTCGAAAATATACGGCAACCGAAGGTTCTCGGCGTCGTCATCTTCGTCGATCAGCCTGTCGACATCGGCCTCGAATCTGACCGTCTCGACTGAGAGATCAGTCAGTGGCTCCTCGAGACCGGGTTCGTCTTCGTTCACTTCCTCGGAGTTCGGCCGCTCGCCATTGGTACAGCCGGCAACGAGCGAACTCGAGGCAGCGCCGAGACCGGCCGCGAGTAGCCGTCTTCGGGTGTGGGGGACCATACCTTCGGCTGTGAATTCGCTTGATAAGTACCTTTTCCTGTCAGATCCACCGGCGCGCCCCGACGGTAATCACACCGTTTTTCGCCCGGCAACACCCAGCAGCGGTATGCACGTCACCGAGGGCGGGGTCGAACTCGAGGTGCCCAGCGAACAGACCGAGGGTATCGAAGAGTCCGTCTTTTATAACCCGCGTCAGGAACTGAACCGGGATCTGACGATTGCGACCCTGCGAGCCTACCGCGAGCGCGAACCGCGTGCCGAGTCGTATCTGGACGCAATGACCGCAAGCGGCGTCCGCGGCGTCCGGGCGGCTGCCGATGGCTGGGACGTGACCTGCTGTGATATCAAAGACGAGGCCACGGATCTCGCTCGAGCGAACCTCGAGCGAAACGATTGTGAAGCGACCGTCATCCGGCAGGACGCAAACGCCTGCATGCACGAGGGGGTCTTCGACGTGGTCGACCTCGATCCCTACGGCACGCCGATGCCCTTTGCCGACGCTGCCTTCGCCAATGCCCGGAATCTGGTCTGTGTTACCGCGACGGATACGGCACCGCTCTGTGGGGCTCATTTTAACAGCGGTGTCCGCTCGTATTCAGCCATCCCACAGAACACCGACTATCACACCGAGATGGGGGTCCGCGTTCTGCTGTCGGCACTCGCCAGAAGCGCGGCCCGCTTCGACGTCGGCATCCACCCGCTGCTTACCCACGCCACCAGCCACTACGTCCGCACCTATCTCGAACTCGAGCACAAAGCCACCGCAGCCGACGCCGCCCTCGAGGACCTGGGCTATCTCTATCACTGCGAGGATTGTCTCTATCGCGAGGCCGATCCTGGACTCATCGCTACCCCACTCGAGACGTGTCCCCACTGTGGTGGCGAGCGCCTGCTCACCGCCGGCCCGGTCTGGCTCGGCCCCACATGCGACCCCGATTTCGTCGCCGAGGTCCGCAAGGAGGTCCCCGGCGAGTTCGCTGCTGCTGAAACGGCCCGAGAACTCTGCCGAACGCTCGAGGCCGAACTCGCCACACCCACCCACTACGATCAGCACAAACTCTGTAAGAACTGGGGACTGCCAGCGAACGCGATGGACGACTTTTTAGCTGACCTCGAAGCGGCGGGCCACGAGGCCTCTCGAGCCCACTACGGCGGGACGACGTTCAAAACGAATGCAAGCGTCGGCGAGATTCGCCAAGCGACCGAGACCAATCTCGTCTGATCGGCTCGTTGCTCGTCGGTTTCGGCATAGAGTCGAACGAGTCGACAGACACAGTGGGTCGATCAGCAATCTCGGGTCACAGCGGTCCCTGACGGCTGAAATTCAAATACCTCCTCGAGGTAGCTACCTGTCCGTGATCGACCGTACTCGAGGCTACAAACTCGCCCGTGATATCATCAAGCGGTCCCAATCCGAGCAGCTGACCTTGCTCGCGGCGGGCGTCGCCTTCTATGGCTTTCTGTCGTTGATTCCGTTGATGTTGCTCGCGCTTGGGATCGCCGCGACGATCGGCGGCGATGCACTCGCAGATCGCCTGACCGCAGGGGCAAGCGATGTCCTCACCCCATCCGCACAGGAACTCCTCTCCGAAACGGTCCTCGACCAATCGGGTCGACAGAGCGCGACAATCGCCGGTGCAGTCGGCTTACTGTGGGGCTCGAGTCGCGTCCTCCGTGGACTCGATCGTGCCTTTTCGAAAGTGTACGGCACCGTCGAGTCGAAATCCTTTCTCGGGACGCTCTGGGATTCGACGATCGTCTTTTTTGCCATCGCAGTTGGGCTCACGATCGTCGGCATCCTCGAATTCGTTATCCGATTTCTGCCGTTGCTCGATCTCGGCTTGCTGGGTCCGATATTCATTATGCTGGGACTGACCGTCACCTTCCTCCCGCTGTATGTGATCTTTCCCGACGCAAACGTCGGCCTTCGAGAGGCCCTTCCGGGAACGGCCATCGCCGCCGTCGGCTGGTTCGTTCTCAGCCGAACGTTTTCGCTGTACGCCGCGTTTGCGGCCGACAACGCCGTTTACGGCGCGCTTGGGGCCGTCTTCCTCGTGCTCATCTGGCTCTACATCGGCGCGATCATCGTCCTCGCCGGCGTGGTCTGTAACGCCGCCCTCGCCGGACGTGAAGTGGATCGGCAGCTACAAAGTCCCCGCGCCCGACAGATTCCAACAGAAGCGATGACCGACGACGCCACGGGTGCCGACGACGGGGAGACGGCCGACCGGCAGCACGCAGACGACGGCCCCGCAAGCGACGATTCGACAGCTGGGGCTTCCGCCGACAGCGACCGCTCGCGCTCGAGCGCCCGGACCCGCGACCGCGCCGACGACCCCGAAGCGCTCCGCGAAGAGATCGAGCGACTGCGCGACCGCCTCGAGACGTTCGAAGACAGCGTCGAGCGCCGCACAGTCCAGAAGGAATCGCTCGAGGGGGAACTCAAACGCTACGTCCGTCGCCGGGTCCGCCGTGGCCACCTCCGTGACTGGGGCCCGTATCTGGTCTTGCTGTATGGGACGGCACTCGCAATCGCCGCCTTTTATTTCCTCGAGGGGATCTGGGCGATCCTTGCAATGTTAGTCGTCTGGACCTCTGTACTTGGTGTCTACGTCTTGATGGTGCTGTTTGGTGCCGGGATGGCCATCCTCGATATCCCCGGTAAACTCCGCGATGCGATTGGTGACCGCCGGTCTTGATGCTGCCAGCCGTCCGTCGTGAATCGTCGTCCCGGGGTGGTGATCACACAGGTCCGTCTGCTAGTATGAACTGTCGGCGTCTGACCCATCACTCGAGGATATAATTTTGGTTTTATGTATAACAATAACGTAATAATTCGGTGAGAATAATTGTGGCGAGGGTGTAGCTCGCGCCGATGTGGTTCGACCCCGCTCACGTCGAAACGATTCGAGATGCCTTCCCCGAGTGGCTGGCGTTTGCCCTTGCGTTCGTCTCCCATCTTGGCAGCGTCTGGTTCGTCGCGCCCGCGGTCGTCCTTGCGTTTTGGTTCTGGGATCCTCATCGGTTTGCCCCGTGGATTGCTATCGTCATCGGGGCCTACGCCGTCATGGTCGCCACCAAAGGCTACTTCGGCACACCCCGACCTGGGGTCGACCCGGTTGTCTCACCCGACGCCTTACCGCTTTTGATCGAACTGGTGTACGCTCCTGCCGTCGAGGTCACCACGACCAGTTTTCCGAGCGGACACGCCATCGCCGCAGTCGTCGTCTGGACCATGCTCGCCCTCGAATCCGACCGTGGCACCCTCGGCGGACGACTGACCGTCGCCACAACCGTGGTTGCCCTCGTTTCGCTATCACGGATCGTTGTCGGCGTCCACTATCCCCTCGACGTCATCGTCGGCACAGCCGTCGGGGTCGTCTACGTTGGTTTCGCACTCGGCGGCCGACACTGGCTGTCTACTCGAGTCGAGAGTTCGAACCGAGTGACAAGTGCCATGTTCGCTCTGAGCGGATTGCTCGCGTTGGCGGCGCTCGTAATCAGCGACGCACCCGACGCTGCGGCACTGTTCGGCGGGGTCGTGGGCGGCCTCCTCGGCTGGCAGTATGCGACCCCACCGAAAGCACCCTGGGCCGTTACCCCGGCCGTGCTCGTCCGCGCGGTGGCCGGCATCGGCCTGCTCGCACTCGCCGCTGCCGGACTCATTGCCCTCGAGCATCCGCTTGCTTGGTTTGTAATCGGGGTCTGTGGTGGGGCAACCGTGCTCGGGCTCCCGCGACTCTACGACGACCGTTCACCAGAACGGACACGATGGCTGTTCGGGGCTGCCGATCAAAAAAAGCGGTCGTAGACCAGTCTAGAACGTCTCGAGGTAGCGGTCGAGTTCCCACTGGGAGACGTCGACGAGGTAGTCGCTGAACTCCTGTGATTTGGCTTCGATGAACTTGGGCCCGACGTGTTCGCCGAGCGCCTCGAGGATGGCCTCATCTTCCTCTAGGGCGTCGACGGCCTCGCCGAGGTTCGTCGGCAGGGTGTCGATGCCGTACTCTTCGCGTTTTGCCTCGTCGAACTCGTAGATGTTCTCCCGAATCGGGTCCGGGGCCTCGAGGCCGGCTTCGATGCCGTCGAGGCCGGCGTGGAGCAAGGCAGCGAGCGCGAGATACGGGTTACAGGATGGGTCGGGGAACCGGGCTTCGATGCGGCTTGCGGCTGGGACGCGCGCGGCGGGTTTGCGGATGAGCGCCGAGCGGTTGCGGTCGGACCAGGCGACGTAGACAGGGGCTTCGTAGCCGGGCACCAGACGCTTGTAGCTGTTGACCGTTGGGTTCGTCACTGCTGTCACGGCGGGTGCGTGCTCTAAGATACCGGCGAGGAACGAGTGTGCGGTCTCCGAGAGGTTGAACTCGTCGTCTTCGTCGTGGAAGGCGTTGTCGCCGTCTTCGGTGGCGAGCGAGATGTGCGTATGCATACCCGAGCCGTTGATTTTCGGGATGGGTTTGGGCATGAAGGTCGCATGAAGGTCGTGCTGGGCGGCGATAGCACGGACGACCGTCCGGAAGGTCGCGACGTTGTCGGCCGTCGAGAGTGCGTCGTCGTAGGTGAAGTTGATCTCGTGTTGCCCTTCGGCGACTTCGTGGTGGCTGGCTTCGATGTCGAAGCCCATCTCCTCTAAGCCATAAATGATGTCACGGCGGACGTCGCTCGCTAGGTCTTTCGGTGCGAGGTCGAAATAGCCACCGTGGTCTGCCGTCTCGGTCGTGGCGTAGCCGTCTTCGTCTTCGTTGAACAGGAAAAACTCGGGTTCAGGTGCGGCATTGACCTGATAACCCATCTCTTCTGCGCGATCGATAGCATTTTTCAGCACACGTCGTGGGTCGCCCTCGAACGGCTCGCCCGTCGAGGTGTCATAGACGTCACAGATCATTCGGGCCGCAGCGCCCTGCTCGTCGTTTCGCCATGGGAGTACCGCGAACGTCTCAGGGTCGGGGACGAGTCGCATGTCCGACTCCTGAATTCGAACGAAGCCCTCGATCGAGGAGCCGTCGAAATAGATCCCCTCAGTAAAGGCCTTCTCGGCCTGTCGGGCCGGAACGGCCACGTTTTTTACCGTTCCCAGAATGT
>LKMM01000123.1 GCA_001563885.1 Natrialbaceae archaeon B1-Br10_E2g27 | reverse complement strand
GCAGTGCTCGTATCCCCTGTGTCGTACATCACTCGCCACAGTTTTGCCGTCGTCATCGCGACGAGCGTGATCTGACAGACACGAATACACGACTCCTCGACGTCTGAATCCGTCGTCGAGGCGTTCGGCGGCGGATGAAAATGGCGATCGTCACCCGGTGTCGTGTACTCGTGACAGTGTCGGTCCCACCGGGTATCCGGTCCGTTTGGACACGTATAATGGATCGAATAATCGTCCTGTGTCGACCAGGCGACGTCGAATCGACCACTGTCGGCCGACCCGATCCCATCCGACAACTCGAGTTCGAGATGGAGTCGAGAGCCCACCCCAGCGATTCGTCCCGAGGCCAGTGGTTCAACCCGTTCGAACGCCGTTTTGAACTCCCGGAGTGCCACCCGATCCCGTGGTCCGCGAAGCGAATGTGACTCCCACGTGCCCGTCATGCGATCGACTGCATCACGTCGTCTTCGGCGATCGACACCGCCAGTGCAACTCGATGGAATTGGAGATCGCGCCGAACTGACTGCCAGTCGTGTAACACCTCGTTCCCGGTACTCTCAGAGAGCGCTCCGGTCGATAATACGGCCGTTTCCGGATCATCCGTCCCGTACTCCACTCGGAACGTCTCGAGTTCTCGTTCTAGCTGGCTGACTGTCTCCGCCAACTCCTGTCTGGTGTGTTCCTCGATTAGAACGTGTGCTTCCTCTAGAATTAGTGACTCCGGAGATCGCCGGTACAACGTCGCCCGCGAATTCGACCGGGAGACCGATTCGACGTACCCCTCTTCGATCAACTGCTCGAGTCGTTTGCGGGCCGTGCTTTCTGCAACAAGTGCCTTCTCGGCAATTTCATCCGCCCGAAGCCCATCGTACACAGTTCGCAACACACTTCGAACTCGCTCTTTGGGACTCGTTTTCGCTTTCCACTGCGCTTTGAGGTCGTCGTTGATCGAACGGCGATCCGCCGGATCATCCGGTCTCTCCATACTCGTAGTACACTACATTGGAATAACAATCTGTGGGTTGCTATATCGTCTTAAAACAATTTTGGAGTCGTCCGGAAGACGATCGAACGTGCTTCTCGAGATGTGCGGGAACCGTCACTCGTGCTCGTCGAGAAACGACCCAAGGGCCTCGTTTACCCGGTCTGCATCTTCGATGAACACACAGTGTGAACTCCCCTCGATGAGCTCGAGCCGTGTCTCCAGGATCGTCTCGGCCAGCAGCCGTGCGTTGACCGCAGGAATCACCCGGTCGTCGGTGCCGTGGATGATGAGCGTCGGCACTCGCAGGCTCCTGATTTCCTCGCTTACATCGAAACCCAACACTGCCGCAGCCTGAGCTTCACGGGCTGCTGGCGTTGCGTCTTGCTCGAGTCGCCATTCGATGATCCGATCCATCAGGTGGGGATTGCGGTTGGTAAACCGTTCGGTAAAGGCCGGGCGCATCCGGTGGCGCATCCGTTCGCGCTTGTTTGCCCCCTTCGGGACATCGAAGATGTGCTCGCGGGTTTCTTCGGGAACCGGCGCGGCATCGGGGCCGCCGTGGCTCGTACAGACGAGTGTCAGCGTCTTCGCTCGCCGGTAGTCGATCGCATACTGCTGGGCGATCATCCCGCCCATGCTCGCGCCGACGAGGTGGACGTTTCGAACGCCGACATCTTCGAGGACGGCCTCGAGGTCGGCTGCGAGTCCCTCGATCGAGTAGCCTGCGAGTTTGAACATAACTGGTGTGCGAAGTTTCTGTGGCAATCGGGGAAGCAACGGCGGGAGACCGGCGTCCGAACGGCCCGTTCCCCGGTTATCCGGGGCGATCACCTCGTAGTCGCCGGCAACGGCTTCACGCTGCCAGCGCCACATCCAGCGACCATACCCCACTCCCTGGACGAAGACCACCGGCGTATCGTCGCCGTCGTCGTGTTCGTAGTAGATCGAGACGCCATCTCGGCTCGCACGTGGCATAGCCGAACCGACGTGTCGGATCCTCTTTAAATCCCCCATCGGTCTCGATCGTACAACTCGAGGGAGGCGACGGTCGGGCTGCCCGGTCGTCGTAGACGAGTCGCTTCGACAATCAGCGTGCTTATTTCTCCGGAGTAATATCGATGTACCGATGCAGCGACTCCACGCCCGGTATCCGTTCCTCGAGGCGGCTCGTGAGTCGGTCGCAACGCACGCGGTCGATCTGTTGACCGTCGTCGAGGACGACCGGGCGGTCGTCGACCGCGCGCGCCAACGGGTCGTGACTGCCCTCGAGGACGGGACCGTTGGCGACCCCCACCGCGACCCACGGACGGAACTTCTTTCGTATCCGGTCGCGCGTGTCCTCGTCTCGATGGTCGACGAACGCGTCCTGGTCCGCAAATACGCCCGAGCCGAAGCCGCGAGCGCCCACGACCGGATCCTCGCCGACCTCGAGGATACGACCGAGTTAAAAAGCGTCGAGACCGCAGGCCTCGAGTTATCGGACCTGCTCTGTGAGTTCGACCTCCAGGAGCGAATCAGCGTCGACGGTGAGGCCTATCGCATCGATGTTGGCACCTACCTTCCGCTTGCAGCGGATCTCTGGACCGACGAGTGGCGGCTGGTCAACAGAGCCGTCGCCGACGGCACGGTTCCAGTCACCGAGGACGAACTGTTTACGCTCATCCGGGAGGCGATCCGCGAACGAATCGAAGACGGGCTTCCCTTCGAGGTGCCAGAGCCGATCGAACGCGCTCTCGAGGCCGAAGCCGAGGAGATCCGGGAGGTGCTTGCCGACCTCGATCTCACTCGCGAGATCGATACGGTCGTCCCCGATCTGTTCCCGCCGTGTATGAAGGCCTTACTCGATGATATCCAGAAAGGTGAACATCTGCCTCATCACTCCCGGTTTGCGATCACCTCGTTTCTGACGAGTATCGGGATGACCACCGACGAAATCGTCGACCTCTACCGAGTCAACTCGAGTTTCGGCGAGGAGATGACCCGGTATCAGACCGACCATATCCGCGGCGACAGTTCGCCGACGGAGTACTCACCGCCGTCGTGTGCAACGATGCAATCGTACGGCGACTGTGTCAACAAAGACGACCTCTGTGAGCGGATCCCACACCCGATGGCCTACTACGAGAACCGCCTCGACGACGCCGAGGAAGACGAACTCGAGGACTGGCGAGCGGGCGACGATGAGGACGCGGATACTGGGTAACCGGGAGTAAGCAGGGGATGGAGTGGTGGGCCTCGAGGAGGCTGCGGGCTGATCGTCGTTTCTCGAGACGGGTCGGCGGACCTGCTGGTCACTCGTTGTCAGACGTTGGGTGCAATATATGAAACTAAGTACCGCGACGGCCCCTGTTCAGACAGGATGGTCTACTATGCGGGCGTCGATCTCGGAGCGACGAACGTACGAGCGGTCGTCGCCGAGGCGGACGGGACGACGATCGGCGTCAGTCGGAACGCAACGCCACGGGGACCGACCGGTATCGACGTCACCGAGGGCGTCCTCGCGACGCTTCGGGAGGCCTGTACCGATGCGGGTGTTGCCCCCGAAGAAATCGAGGCGGCAGGAATCGGCTCGATCGGCCCGTTCGACTTAGTCGAGGGAGCGGTCATCGACCCGGCGAACCTGCCCGATTCGATCGATCGGATCCCGCTGACCGGCCCGATCGAGATGTTGATCGACAGCGAGGAGGTCTACCTCCACAACGACACGAACGCGGGCGTCATCGGCGAGCGCTTTCACTCCGATCGCAACCCAGACGATATGGTGTATATCACCATCTCCTCAGGGATCGGTGCCGGCGTCTGCTGTGACGGCAAAGTTCTCGATGGCTGGGACGGCAACGCCGGCGAGGTCGGCCACTGCGTCGTCGATCCGCACGGACGGCTCACCTGTGGCTGTGGCCACGACGGCCACTGGGAGGCTTACTGTTCGGGCAACGGCATCCCCACCTACGCACGCTTGCTCGCCGAAGACGATCCGACGATCGATACCGACCTCCCCCTCGAGGGTCCCGAGTTTACCGCCAAGGATGTCTTCGACCTCGCTGGTGAGGACGAACTCGCCGATTACGTCATCGATCAGGTGACCCACTGGAACGCGATCGGTCTTACGAACGTCATCCACTCGTTTTCCCCGATCGTCGTCTCTTTCGGTGGCGCGGTCGCGTTGCACAACGAGAAACTGATTGTCGACCCACTCCGTGAACGTATCTCCGAGATGGTGATGGCTAACGTCCCCGAAATCACGGTAACGGAGATGGGCGACGACGTCGTCGTCGAGGGAGCCCTCGCAAGCGCGCTCACTCAGGGGACTGGCGACCGCCGACGCCTCAGGGAGTAGCAAACACGAGAGGTGTTCCCGGCCGGTAGGCTCTCTACCGAACAGGGCGGAAAGATGCCTCCAGGACTATATGTCCCTCCGGCCTAACTCGTACTGTGAGACGTAGAGCCCTCCTTCAGGCTGGCGGAGCTACCGTGGCTCTCTCTACAGTTCCCGGGACAGCGACCGCCGGCTTGAACCGCGAAGACGCCTACGAGCCACTCGGCAGGGTCGAGATCGACGGCGCTGCGGAGGCAGTCGTCGGTGACGATGGCGAGACCGCCTACGTCGCCGGAACGATGGGATTTGCCATCGTCGACATACGCGACCCTGAAGCGCCGGCGGTGCTCGCCGAGGAGTATGACCTCGAGGTCGATGGCCAGCCGATGATGGATATCCTCGACGTCAAAGTCGACGGGGACACCCTCGTCGTCCCCGGCCCGGCCAACCGAACGTCAGAGCCCATCTTTCACGGGTTTTTGCTGTACGACGTACGCGACCCCGCCGATCCCAACCTCCGAAGCGAGCCCTACGAGACTGGCTTTCACATCCACAACTGCTTTCTCGACGGTGAGACGCTGTACGTTGTCGGAAACGGAGAGTCGGAGAACCCGCTTGTGATCTATGACGTCGGCGACGAGCCGACCGAGATTGGCCGCTGGTCGCTCATAGAGCGCGAACCCGACTGGGAAAGGACCTTCTGGCTTGCCCGCTATCTCCACGACGTCTACGTCCACGACGACGTTGCTTATCTGGCCCACTGGAACGCCGGCACCTACGTACTCGACGTGAGCGATCCCACCGACCCCGAGTACATCTCACACGTCGCCGACACCGACCTCGAGTCGACGCTCGAACTCGACGATGCGGAGGCTCAGATGGGGCTCCCTGGAAACGACCACTACTCGGCGGTCGACGAACACGGCGAACTCATGGCAGTCGGCCGCGAGGCGTGGGCGACTGGCGGTGACGAACCTGACGGTCCCGGCGGGATCGATCTCTACGATCTACGCGACCCCCACGAACCGGTCCACGTCTCGCGGATCAACCCACCGGAGGCGACCGACGAGCGCTACGGCGGCGGGCTGTGGACGACCGCCCACAATTTCGAACTCCGCGATGGGAAACTGTATGCCTCGTGGTACCAGGGTGGTGTCTCCGTTCACGACGTGAGCGACCCCGCCACACCGGAGAGACGCACCTGGTGGCGCGACCCCAACGCGGCCGGCTTCTGGACCGCTCGTGTTGCCGATCCCGAGTCGGTGTTCGTCGCGAGTTCGACACCGTTGATCCCAAACGCCTCGACCGAGGGTGCGCTGTATACGTTCCCGATCGAGTCGGGCATCGAAACCGGCGACACCGACGAGATTTCCAATCCCGACCCGGCCGTCGAGACCATCGCCAACGCCGACTCGAGTCCCGGCTTTAGGGCGACCACCGGGGCCGGCGTCGCCGGTGGCGCACTCGCCCTCGAGTGGCTTCGCCGACGCGGCCGCGAGTAGGCGAAACTATCGTGGTCGATCCTGAGGGTTGTGCCAACACGACGCAACCTATTCAGCCCTCGAGCCCCAACGAGGCGTATGTCCGAATCCGACGCCGAAACGCTTCAGGCTCGCGTCGAAAAGTGGCTCGCCCGGGAGATGCCAATTATTCAGATGCACGGCGGGACGAGCGCCGTTCGCGAAGCCGATCCGGAGACTGGAGAGGTCATCATCGAACTCGGCGGCGGCTGTTCGGGGTGTGAAGTCAGCGATATCACATCCGGCAATATCGAGGCTGAACTGCTCACGTGGCCCGAGATTAGCGAGGTAACTATTCGGGTTCCAGACCCAAGAGACAGCCTCGGTGGTCCCGACCAGGCCGAATCGATCATGGGCATCGACCGGACGGAAGGCGGCCGCGGCGACTGGGGCTCTTCGAATCCCGGTAAGGACCACCTTTGACACACACTGTGTAGTCCCACGTTCTCTCCGACGGGAGTCGGTCTATCTTAACAGCCTCCCCGTTCGAGGTTGGAACCTCACAAGCTTGAGTTGACCCGGTCAGTGCGATATTTTCTCCTCTAATCGCTCTTTTAATTTTTCGGGATCCAGTGCGGTCTTGTTGGTGAACAGCCACTCGGATATGGATAGTGTATCCGAGAGTTCGTGTATCTCATGGGATGTTTGATAGTAGTTGATGGTCGTCACGAGTACCACGCCGCCGAGGGTATTGCCGAGTAACACAGGGAGGGCGAAATTGGTTATTCCAAAGAGGAGCCCAATTTCGCCGAGAAAGACGAGATACATTACTTCAGTGCTTGCAACGACGACGTGGAAGAGCCCACCGAGTGGAATCGCAAGGAACGCGACGTAGACGAGCAAGAATCGAGTCGTCGAGTTTCGAACACCGAAATCGACCCAGACGACGCCTGCGACGATCAGCCCTGCAAAGACGGCCTTGAAGAAGAGATCGAACCACGCCGTTTCGACCCCAGTCGTTGCAATTCCGGTCAGCGTTGTTGTCACTTCTGGAGACATGACACCCCCATATGCCAGCAAGAGCGCACCGACGGTCCCGCCGACCAGGTTTCCCGCCAGGACCGTCGCCCACATCCCAAACATTGCAGGGAAACTGGCCAACCGATCAAGTACGAGAGCGACCGGTGGAAGCGTATTCTCGGTATACAGTTGATAATTTCCGAGGATGATATACAGAAAGCCGATCGGATAGAGGAGTGCCCCGACGATTGGGATTTCACCTGCTGCGTTCGTCATCGATGCATAGAGCAGTACCGTGATCGTAATCGCAAAGCCTGCTGCGACGCCGCTAAAGAACAGTTCGCGTACACAACGACCGATCTCTTCATCCGCCTCGATGAGCACTCGTTCGTAAATCTCATCGGTCGATAACCGGTTTCGAAAGAGATCCGGTGTCTCCGTTTTACTATCTTGGGATTCAGACGCGGCGTCTTCATCGCCGGTGGAAACCCCTTGTGTAACTTTGCTCATCGTCAGACAAGCGACCGTTTCTAGTGATTACGTGTAAACCTACACACTGTC
>LKMM01000010.1 GCA_001563885.1 Natrialbaceae archaeon B1-Br10_E2g27 | reverse complement strand
GTCACACCCGGCAGCGGCTCGAACACCGTCACCGTCGACACCGAAGACGGTGGGTTCGAGACGATCGAAGAGTACGTCGTCGTCATCGACGAGAATTTCACGGGCGACGACTCGTCGTCGGGAAAGGCAAGCGGTGAAGCCGCGAGTGGAGGTGACGACGAATGAGCAGTGACGCCGAATCCAGCGAGTTCCACGAGATGCGCAAACCGCGCGTCGAGAAGGTCGTCGTCCACATGGGCGTCGGTCGTGGTGGTCGCGAACTCGGCCACGCCGAGGATATCATCGAGGAGGTAACCGACCAGCAAAGTGTCCGTACACAGGCCCAGCGAACCGAACCCGACTTCGGCATCCGACAGGGCGATCCGATCGGTACGAAGGTCACCCTCCGTGGCGAGGACGCCCACGACTTCCTCGAGACGGCACTGGCGCTTGCGGATCTCTCGGCCACCCAGTTCGACGACACCGGCAACTTCAGCTTCGGTGTCGAAGAACACACCGAGTTCCCAAGCCAGGAGTACGACCCGACCGTCGGGATCTACGGACTGGACGTCACCGTCAACCTGGTGCGTCCGGGTTATCGCATCTCCAAACGCGACAAAGCCAGCCGCTCGATCCCGTCGAACCACCGACTGACCCCTGAGGACGCTGTTGCGTACTTAGAGGAGACGTTCGACGTCACTGTAGAGGAATCCGACGATGAGTGAATCAGAGACAACCGAGACGGGCGAACACGCCGCAAAGCGCACCGGCCAGATCGAGGCCTGCCAGCGCTGTGGCCGCAAGCAGGGACTTGTCGGCAAGTACGACATTAACCTCTGCCGACAGTGTTTCCGCGAGATTGCCCGCGATATGGGATTCAAAAAGTATCGATAACATGACTGGAAACGACCCACTCAGCAACGCGCTTTCAGGCATCGACAACGCCGAGAGCGTGGGCAAACTGAGCCACGAGGTACGACCCGCCTCGAACGAGATCGGACAGGTACTCGAGGTCTTCTATGACCGCGGGTACATCGACGGCTTCGAGTTCGTCGACGACGGCAAAGCCGGCCAGTTCGAGGTCGAATTGAAAGGAGCGATCAACCAGTGTGGACCCGTCAAGCCCCGCTATAGTGCCGGTGCCGACGAGTTCGAGAAATGGGAGAAACGGTTTCTCCCGGCTCGAGACTTCGGCGCGCTCGTCGTCACGACGAGCAGTGGCATCATGAGCCACTACGAGGCACGCGAAGAAGGGATCGGCGGCCAGGTTATCGCATACGTCTACTAACCATGCGAGTTGAACTGGAAATCCCCGAAACCGTAACGGTCGAAAAAGACCACCTCGACGTGACCGTCGACGGACCGGAAGGCACCGTCACCCGGCGTCTCTGGTATCCCGACGTGACCGTCGAAGTCGAGAACGAACAGGTCGTCATCGAAAGCGACGACGAGAACGCAAAGACCAACGCGACCATCGGAACCTTCGAAAGCCACGTCAAAAACGCCTTCCACGGCGTCACCGAGGGCTGGGAGTACACGATGGAGGTCTTTTATTCGCACTTCCCGATGCAGGTTCGGGTCGACGGCGACGAGGTCGTCATCGAGAACTTCCTCGGCGAGAAGGCACCGCGACGAACGACGATCCACGGTGAGACCGACGTTGCTGTCGACGACGAAGTCGTCACCCTCTCTGGACCCAACAAAGAGGACGTCGGTCAGACGGCTGCTGACATCGAACAGTTGACCAAAGTCAGCGGCAAGGACACCCGCGTCTTCCAGGACGGGGTCTACATCACCAAAAAACCCGCCAAAGGAGGTGTCTGATAGATGGCAGATGACGAGAACGGACAGGAACCCCAAGAACTCGAAGAGATAAGCGGCGTTGGCCCAAGTAAGGCCGACGCACTCCGTGAGGCAGGCTTCGAATCGATTACGGACGTCAAAGAGGCCGACCAGGACGAACTGGCCGAGGCCGAGGGCATCGGTAACGCACTGGCTGCCCGTATCAAAGCCGACGTCGGTGACCTCGAGGTTACCGAGGAGACGGAAGCCGAAATCGAAGACGAGGATGGCGAAGAAGAGACAGACATAGAAGATGATGTCGAAACCGAACTGCGCCCACGCGGGTTGACCGAGAAGACCCCCGAACTGAGCGACGAGGAACAGCGACTGCTCAAGCGTCGACAGGCGGTCGGCAAACCGCAGTTCAACCGACAGGACTACCACAAAAAGAAGCGGACGCCGGAATCCTGGCGTCGCCCGCGCGGACAGCTCTCGAAACAGCGACGCGGGATCAAAGGCAAGGGCCCGAAAGTCCAGGCCGGCTACCGAACCCCGGAATCCGTCCGCGGCAAACACCCAAGCGGTTTCGAGGAAGTCTACGTCGAGAACACAGGCGACCTCGAGGGTGTCGACGGCGCTCGTGAAGCCGTTCGGATCGCCTCCTCGGTCGGCGCTCGCAAACGCGAGCGGATCGAAGAGGTTGCCGAAGACGAGGGTATCCGCGTGCTGAACCCAACCTACGAGGAAGTGGAGGTAGACGAATGACTGATCTCTCCGCACAGAAACGACTCGCTGCTGACGTCTTAGACGTCGGTCAGAACAAGATCTGGCTCGATCCCGACGCACAGGGAGATATCGCCCAGGCGATCACCCGAGACGAGATCCGCGAGCTCGTCGAAGACGGGCTGATCCAGGCTGCAGACACGAAAGGCAACTCCCGCGGACGCGCTCGAGAGCGCAATGCCAAACGCGCCTACGGCCACAAGAAGGGCCCGGGCAAGCGCAAAGGCAAGAAAGGCGCTCGCCAGAACGAGAAAGAACAGTGGCAGACGAAGATTCGCGCACAGCGCCGAAAGCTGCGTGAACTCCGCGATAAGGGCGAACTGACGCCCACACAGTACCGCGAGCTCTATAAGAAGGCTGGCGGTGGGGAGTTCCGGAGCGTTCGGTACCTGTTGAACTATATCGACGACACCTACGGTGACCAATAATGGCGACAGGACCACGATATAAAGTACCGATGCGGCGTCGCCGAGAGGTCCGGACGGACTACCACCAGAGGTTGCGCCTGCTAAAATCGGGCAAGCCCCGGCTGGTTGCTCGCAAGAGTAACAAGCACACTACGGCGCAGCTGATCGTTCCCGGACCCCAAGGCGACGAGACGCTCGCAAGCGCACACTCAGACGACCTCGAGGAGTATGGCTGGGAGGCCCCAACGAGTAACATTTCGGCGGCGTACCTGACCGGCTTGCTCGCCGGCACACGCGCCGTCGAAGCCGGACTCGAGGAGGCAGTTCTCGATATCGGCCTCAACACGGCGACGCCCGGCAACAAGGTGTTTGCCGTCCAGGAAGGCGCAATCGACGCCGGTCTCGAGATTCCACACAACGACAGCGTACTCGCAGACTGGTCGCGTACGCGTGGCGAACACATCGCCGAGTATGCCGAACAGCTAGACGAGCCGCTGTATAACGGCGAGTTCGACGCAACGGATCTACCAGAACACTTCGATACGGTACGAGAGGCGATTCTCGAATGAGCGCAAACAACTACAACGACGACGGATGGGAGCCCGTCACCCGGCTCGGCCGGAAGGTCCAGGAGGGCGACATCACCACGATGGAGGCTGCCCTCAACTCGGGACTCCCGTTGAAAGAGCCCGAAATCGTCGACCAGCTCCTTCCCGGACTGGACGACGAAGTGCTGGATATCAACATGGTCCAGCGGATGACCGACTCCGGACGCCGAGTCAAGTTCCGGTGTGTTGTCGTCGTGGGCAACCGCGATGGCTACGTCGGCTACGCGGAAGGCCGCGACGACCAGGTCGGCTCTGCCATCCAGAAGGCAATCGGTATCGCGAAACTGAACATGATCGAGGTTCCCCGTGGCTCCGGGTCGTGGGAAGACCGCTCGGACCGACCGCACTCGCTGACCCGCCGGACGACCGGCAAAGCGGGCTCGGTCGAAGTCGAGCTTATTCCCGCTCCTGAAGGCCTTGGGCTTGCCGCAAGCGACACCGTTCGTGCGGTGCTCGAACTTGCCGGTCTCGAGAACGCCTGGACGAAAAGTCACGGCAACACCCGAACGACGGTCAACTTAGCGAAGGCAACGTACAACGCCCTGGAGAACGCCTCCCAGTCGCGGATGCCCCAGTCTGTCCGGACCGAACGCGAAGAAGTTGAGGTGAGCGAGTGATGAAGGCTGTCGTCCAGATTCGTGGCGAAGTAAACCGCAATCAGGATATCCAGGACACCCTGGAGATGCTCAACATCCACAACGTCAACCACTGTGCGCTGGTTCCCGAAACCGACGCCTACGGTGGGATGGTGGCGAAAGTCAACGACTACGTCGCCCACGGTGAACCCGACGCCGACGTCTTAGAGACGCTGCTTGCAAAACGAGCCGAACCCCTCGAGGGTCGACAGGCCGACGTTGATGCAGAGTGGCTCGAAGCGAACACCGACTACGATGATTTCGCTGCCCTCGCCGAGGCGTTGCTCGCCGAAGAGACGACGCTTCGCGACCAGGGGCTTTCCCCGACCTTGCGTCTGCACCCGCCACGCGGTGGTCACGCAGGTATCAAAAAGCCAACTGCTGAAGGCGGACAACTCGGAAAGCATACAACCGACGAGATTAACGACCTGTTAGAATCGATGCGATAACCATGACGAGCAAAAAACGACGCCAGCGCGGCTCGCGAACCCACAGCGGCGGCACGCACAAGAACCGACGAGGTGCGGGTCACCGCGGTGGCCGTGGCCGGGCCGGGCGTAGCAAACACGAGTTCCACAACTACGAACCGCGAAAGAAACATGGCTTCAAACGGCCACAGGACGCTCGACCCTCTGTCGAAGAGATCGATGTCCAGAAATTAGACGAAGACGCCATCCTGTATGCAGCTGAGGGTCTCGCCGAAGAGACCGATGGCGGCTACGAAATCGACGCTCGAGATATCGTCGAGGACGGTCACGAAGTCGACGTCGTCAAGGTACTTGGCTCGGGACAGGTCCGCAACGAGCTAACTATCACCGCAGACGAGTTCTCCGAGACCGCCAAAGCGAAACTCGAAGACGCCGGTGGCGACGCACTGCGTACCGAGCGTGCCCAAAAGCGGGCTGAAGCCGACGACGAAATCGAACAAGAATAACTATGGGATGGAAGGAAACCGCCGAACCGGTCTTAACGCGGATGCCAGCAGTACAGCGTCCGCAAAAGCACGTTCCGTTCAAGCGAAAGCTCGCCTGGACGGCCGGGATCCTCTTGTTGTACTTTTTCCTGACGAACATCGCGCTGCTCGGACTCGAGACCGGTGAGGCGACTGACCTCTTCGGTGAGTTCCGTGCGGTACTGGCCGGCGAGCACGGCTCGCTCCTGCAGGTTGGTATTGGCCCAATCGTCACGGGGAGCATCGTCATGCAACTGCTCGGCGGTGCGAACCTGCTCGGACTCGATACGAGCGACCCTCGAGACCAGATCCTCTATCAGGGTCTCCAGAAGCTGCTCGTCATCATCATGACGGCGCTGACAGCGCTGCCGATGGTGTTCGCTGGCGGTTTCCTGCCACCTCAGGCATCGCTGACGCTCGGCGGATTTCAGTTCGATCAGACCCAGATACAGCTGCTGATGTTCACCCAGATCTTCATCGGTGGCGTTCTCATCCTGTATATGGACGAGGTCGTCAGTAAATGGGGGATCGGCAGCGGGATCGGTCTGTTCATCATCGCTGGCGTGAGCGAGATGCTCGTCCGTGGGTTCATCGCACCCTCTGAGGGTGGGGTGTTCTATGACTGGTACCGTGTCATCACGGGCCAGGTAGAGATCGGTTCGCTCGTCGCGGGTGATGGGCTCAATACCATCCTCTTACAGGAGGGGCATATCATCGCGTTGATCACGACGATGTTGATCTTCGGGATCGTCGTCTACGCGGAGTCGGTTCGCGTCGAGATTCCGCTCAGCCACGCCCGTGTCAAGGGTGCCCGTGGACGCTTCCCGGTGAAGCTCATCTACGCGAGCGTCCTGCCGGTCATCCTGGTTCGGGCGCTGCAGGCAAACATCCAGTTTATGGGATCGATCTTAAACAGCCAGACCGGGACCGAAACGACGATCGCACTCTTCGGTCGTGAGCTTACCTGGCTCGGCGTCTACGACGCGCAAGGACAACCCGTGAGTGGGTTTTTCTACTACTTCGCGCCGATTTACTCACCGGCCGACTGGATGTGGTGGACCGGTGACGTGACCCAGCAAGCCTGGATGGTCATGGTTCGTGTCTCCGTCGACCTGACGTTCATGGTCATTGGTGGCGCGATCTTTGCGATCTTCTGGGTCGAAACCACCAACATGGGTCCAGACGCGACGGCGCGTCAGATCCAAAACTCCGGGATGCAGATCCCCGGCTTCCGACAGAACGTCGGCGTCGTCGAACAGGTCATGCAGCGGTATATCCCGCAGGTGACCGTCATCGGCGGCGCGCTCGTCGGCTTGCTTGCCGTCTGGGCGAACATGCTCGGCACCGTCGGTGGTGTTGAGGGGACCGGACTGCTGCTTGCCGTCTCCATTACGTACAAACTGTACGAGGAGATCGCCGAAGAGCAGATGATGGAAATGCATCCGATGATGCGCCAGATGTTCGGCCGCGAATAACGAATCGCTCTATTTTTTGTAGACGCCTCGAGCGTTGTCTCATCTCCCGAGCGGAACTGACAACCGTGGTGGCCCGAGACAGTGAGCAAGAAAGCGGCTCAAGGTGGCTGTACCGGTTTCATTACAAAGCCCCGTCCGGCAAAACGGGAGGATAATGCGGATTCTGGTCTTGGCGAATACGCCAGCACACGTCCACCTGTACCGGCATGCTGTTTCCCGCCTCGAGCAGCGAGGTCACGACGTTCTCGTTCTCGGTCGGGAGTATGGTTGTACGATCGATTTACTCGAGTTTTACGGGCTTGCCTACCGATCGTACGGGAGCCATAGTGCACCCGACTCGAGGGTTGCGTTCGGTCGCCAGCTAGCGGGCCAGTTCGGGGAGATTGCACGAACGGCGATTACGTTTCGGCCGGATGTCGTCTTCGGGCGAGGCCCCTACGCCGCGTTTGCCGGGAATCTGGCCCGTGCGACGACCGTTCTCGTCCTCGATGACGAGCCTGCGGATATCAACCACACCGTCTCCCGGCCGTTCGCCGAGTGTATCCTCTCGCCAGCGGTTACGCGCCGTGATCTGGGAAATTCCCACTATACCTTCGATGGGTTCGTTCAGTGTGCCTATCTCCATCCCGAGGTGTTCGAGCCGACTGCGGATATCCATCAGTATCTCGGTCTCGACGCCGACGACCCGTATGCGATCGTTCGGTTCAACGCCCTCGATGCACTCCACGATGCGGGTCTGGAGGGGTTTTCGCTGGCCCAGCGTCGGCAGTTGATCGAGCGACTCGCCGAGGAGGTGACCGTCTTCGTCTCCGATGAGGGCGACGACCTCGAGTTTGCTGACCTGCCGGCACGTCCCTACGACCTCCATCCGGCGTTGATGCACGATGCGATGGCCGGGGCACGCTTGCTGGTCGCCGATACCGGGACGATGGTCACCGAGGCCGGCTTGCTCGGGACGCCCGCGCTTCGGTTCCGTGGGAGTGACGACCACGTCTACGGTGAGTTCCGCGAACTCGAGCGGGTGGGTCTCGTCGAGCAGTTCGACGAGTACGACCGACTCTGTGAGCGCGCGTTAGAACTCGCCGTAGACGAGACGGCGACCGATCGCTGGCGACAAACACGGGAAACGTACGTCGATGGGCTGGTCGACCTCACCGAGATCATCGTCGAGGTGGCCGAATCCGGGGGGTCGATCGATCGTCTCGAGTCCTCGACCCGACGCTCGCTGAAACAGCGGTCGATGCCAGGATGAGCCGTTTCGAAACGACGATCCCTGTCCTTTGAGGGACCGAATTGTTCCTCGATGACCCACGCTGTTCTGTAAGCGGCTGTTACTCGCGGAAGGCTTATTCTGTTGTCTACGTACCCGCGAATACGATGTCCCTCTCGAGATTGTTCACCGGCCTTCGCTCGCCGCCCGAGTCGACAGACCACGAACAGTCGGACGACGACCGGGTCATCCTCCATGAGTGTCGCCACTGCGGGACGAAACTCCCCGAGAAACCGATGCGATGTGGGATGAAACGAGGGACCGAGAAGCTGCGATGTCCGACCTGTGGCGGGACGGAGATTGCCACCTACTCGTTCGACCGATAGCGTGTCACCTCGAGTGATTCGCTCTCGTTTGCGTCCATCGCGATGGCAATTGAGAGTGTGAGTATGCCAACGAGGATGGCGACGAAGGAGGTCATAACGCCTGTAAGTCTACTGTTCGTGTGCTGACCGCCCCGCCATATCGCCGCGGCGGTCCCGACAGCCCCGCCGAGAATGCCGACGGTCCCAGTCGAATAAAACAACACCGTCGGGTGAAAGCCTTCGACGACGTACTCACGCTCGAGTCGCCACAGAAAACTCGAGAGCAACAGCAATGAGACGTACCGAACGAACGGGATATATCGGATGCTGCTTTCTTCCTCACCGTAGACGGCCGACATCGAGACGTCTGCGACCCGACAGTCGTTGACGTTGAGATGGGTGAGGATGTGATTTAAAAATCCATACTGGTCGGTGATCGCCTCGAGGTCGAGCCGTTCGATCGTTTCCCGAGAGATAGCAGTGTAGCCGTTCTGGGGGTCGCCGATCGTCCAGTAGCCGGAGGCAAACTTCGAGAGGCCGGTCAACAAGGCGTTTCCGAACAGCCTGAACGACGACATCTCGGCGCGGTCTTCGGGCGTGAGCAGCCGATTGCCTTTCGCGTAGTCGGCCTCGCCGGTGACGACTGGATCGATGATCCGATCGAGGATGTCGGGATCCATCTGGCCGTCGCCGTTCATCACGGCGACGACATCGATCCCGTCGGCTGCAGCGCGCGTATAGCCCGTCTTGACTGCCCCACCGTAGCCACGGTTTGTTTCGTGGCGAATCGGGACGACGCGTCTGGTATCGCCGCCATCAGTGGCTGTGGCCTCGGTAGTTGGGCGATCGGCATCGTTGAGCTGATTGGCGACCGCCTGGATCCGTTCCCAGCTCTCATCGGGCGAGGCGTCGTCGACCGCGTAGATCCGGTCGACGTATTCGGGAACCGTCTCGATCACCCGCCCGACGAACGCCGCTTCGTTGTACGCCGTCACGACGACGGCGATCGAGTGTCCTTTATACATCCTCGCCTCCGTCAGTCCATCCGTGAGAGGCGTCGACTGTGTCGGGGCGGGTTTCGTGTGGCGGTGTTCCATCGTTCGAGCCGCCGAGTACGTACACCTGGTGGGTGTCTTTCGCGTGGGCGACATCGCCGAGTGCATCGCGGCCGTCGACGACGACCATCGGCTCGAGGTTGCCCCACTCGATTGCGTCGAACGCCTCGTGTGGGGTTACGAGGACGGCCGCGTCGAAGGGGTCCCCGTGTAGGGCCTCTATATCGACCGGCCGGGCACCGAAGGCGGCCGGATCGACCAGTGGATCGACACCGGCGACGTCGGCTCCGGCGAGCGTGAGCGCGTCGATAATGCCGACCGCGGGCGAAGCGCGGGTTTCCTCGACGCCCGGTCGGTAGGTGATCCCGAGGACGACCACTGACGCGTCCTCGAGTGGTTTTGGGCCCGACTCGTCTGCCGAGCGAGCGAGTTCCTCCTCGAGTCGCGAGACGACGACCGATGGCATCTCGTCGTTGATCTCCCGGGCAGTCCGGGTAAGTGCCATCGGCTCGTCGGCCTGGGAGAGCAGGAAGTGTGGATAAAAGGGGATACAGTGGCCGCCGACGCCCGGGCCCGGATCGTGGAGTTGACACATCGGCAACTCGTTTGCCGTCTCGATCGCTTCTCTGACCGAAATCTCGAGTTCGTCTGCAAGCCGGGCGAGTTCGTTTGCGAGCGCGATATTGACGTCGCGATAGACGCCTTCGAACACCTTGACCGACTCCGCCGTCGTCGCATCTGAGACGGTATGTACCTCGTTTTCTGAAAGTTCGTCGTAGACGAGTGACGCTGCGTGTGTACTCTCTTTGTCGATGCCGCCGACGACTTTCGGATACTGGCCGCGGATGTCCCGCAACGCGGTGCCAGAGGAGGTTCGTTCGGGACAGAACGCGACGCCGAAGGTGCCGGGTTCGAGCCCTGACACCGTCGCCAGATGTGGCGCGAGGACGTCCCGACAGGTTCCCGGGGGCAGCGTCGACTCGGCGATGACGAGGTCGCCGGGCTCGAGGCCAGCCGCGATGTCGTCGGCGACGGCCTCGACCGTCGAGAGATCGGGTTCGGTCCCCTCGAGCAGGGTGGGGACGATAATAACGTGGATGCGGGCGTTTGTGGCAGCTGCCGGGCCGTCGGTCGTCGCCTGAAGTCGGCCGGCGCGTGCCTGTTCGGCGACGAGTTCCTCGAGGCCGGGTTCACCGACGACGTGGCTCTCACCGGCGGCGACGGTTTCGACGACGTCTGGATCGATGTCGACGCCAATGACGTTGCCAGTAATTTCGGCATAGACCGCCGCCAGTGGAAGCCCCATCTTGCCGAGCCCGTAGACGGCAACCGGAATCCGACCGCTGGTAAACAGCGTTCGCTGTGTAGCCGTGTCGACGTCGGCGTCGTAGAGTCCCTCGACATCGCTTGGGGTAGTTCGGTCGTCATGCCGGTTCATCTGGAGCTCACCTCCTGTCGTCCGTCGGATTCGAACGCGAGCGAAGAAATATCCTGGACCGTCCGTAACGCTTCGATCCCGTCTTCGGCCGTCACGGGCGGCTCGCTGCCAGTTCGAGCGGCGTCGACGAACTCCTCGAGTTCGTGTCTGAGCGGTTCGCCGTTGTCGACCCGGGGGCGTTCGATCACACTCTCGTGGCGATACCGTCGCTGGCCGTCGTCGATCAGGTACTCGGGGTAAGAATCTCGATGGATCAACACCGACTGCTGGAGGTAGTCGACCTCGAGGAGACACTCGCGTGCGGTCACGGTGAGTTTACGGACTTTCTTCTGGGTAACGCGACTCGCCGTCAACGAGGCAACGACGTCGTCGTACGTTAGCGTCGCCGCCGCGTACTGGCCCTCCTCGACACCGGTCGCTACAACCGAGTTCGGCCGCTTGCCGAGTAAGGCATCGACGATATCGACGTCATGGACCATCAGATCGAAGACGACGTTGCCACGGGCCATCCGGTTAACTGGCGGTCCCAGTCGTTCAGCCTCAATGCAGATGACTTCGAGGTCGTCGACCAACTCGGCAACCGTCTGTACTGCGGGGTTAAACCGCTCGATGTGGCCCACCTGGAGTATCCGGCCTGCCTCGCATGCCTGTTCTTTTAACGCCTGGCCCTGTTCGACCGTCTCGGCGATTGGCTTCTCGACGAGGACGTCGACGCCAGCGTCCAGACACGTCGAGACAACGTCGTAGTGAGCGTTGGTAGGCACCGCGACGGTAACTGCATCGCACTGCTCGAGTAGCGCATCGAACTCGAGGGAAGCGGTTCCGTACTCCGCAGCCACTCGCCGTGCGAGGGCTTCGTCGTGGTCACAGACGCCCACCAGATCGACCTCCGGAAGCTCCCGGTAGACGCGTGCGTGGTTTGCCCCCATCGCGCCGACGCCGACGACACCGACTCGAACCGGCTGTGGGGAATCGCGCGATTCCGCGTTCGTTTCGCCTGCGTTCTCGACCGTCATCGTCCACCAAGATATGCCTCGACTGCGTCGGCGACGTGTTTCCGGCCACGTTCGGAGACACCGGGATGGACCGGCAGCGAGAGGACGCATTCGGCCGCCCGTTCGGCCCGCGGCAACGACGCCGCAGCAGTGCTGACCGTCTCGTAGGCCGGCTGGCGGTGAATTGGCGGATCGTAGTAGACGGCCGTATCGATTCCTCGATCCTCGAGGGCGGCTGCGAGCCCGTCGCGGCCCTCGAGCCGAACGGTATACTGGTGATAGACGTGTCGGTAACCGCGTGGCTCGGTCGGCGTCTTTAGTGGAAGGTCGGCGAACCGGTCGTCGTAGTAGGCGGCGTGTTCGCGTCGCCGTCGGTTGAACTCGGGGAGGCGGTCGAGTTGACAGCGACCGATCGCCGCCGCGACGTTCGTCAGCCGGAAGTTGTGCCCGAGTTCGTGGTGGTTGTAGCCACCGTCACCGCCGCGGCCGTGGTTGATGTAGCTTGCGACGCCCGCCGCGATGTCGTCCCGATCGGTCGTGACAATTCCACCTTCGCCTGTCGTCATGTTCTTGGTCGGATAGAAAGAAAAACAGGCCGCGTCGCCGATCGAGCCAACCCGTTCGCCGTCGATGGCTGCGCCGTGGGCCTGGCAGGCATCCTCGAGGATGAATAGATCGTGGTCGGCTGCGATATCGGACAGTGCCGGCAGATCCGCTGGCAGGCCGTAGAGATGGACGGGAAGTAAGCCGACAACGTCGTCCCGTTCAGAGCAGATGCGTTCCGTGGCCTCCGGATCGAGCGTGTACGTTTCGGGATCGATATCCGCAAACACCGGCGTCGCGCCGGCGAGTCGGATCGCGTTCGCACTCGCGACGAACGAAAACGGCGACGTGAGAACTGCATCGCCAGAGCCAACGCCAAGCGCCTCGAGGGCGGCGTGAAGTGCCGTCGTGCCGTTCGAGGTCGCAACCGCCCTGTCGACACCACAGTAGGCAGCGAACTCGCGTTCGAACGCACGCACTTTCTCCCCATCGGCGAGTGCGCCACACTCGAGTACTTCTTCAACCTGGCCGATGGCGGCTGGGCTAACATCGGGATCGGCGATCGATACCTGTAGAGGTTCGGAACTCCCGGTGTCTGCTCTCCCCTCGTGTGTGGATTCGGTGTCAGTCATGCGAGTTGGTTCGGTCCCTCGAGAGGGTCAGGAAGCGGTTCAACCGTCGCGGGTGTGCCGACGGCGAGCGTGCCGGGTGGGACGTCCTGGGTAACGACGGCCCCAGCGGCGACGAAGGCATCCTCGCCGATTGTCACGCCCGGTAGCAGGGTTGCGTTGGCCCCGATCGATGCGCCGCCTTCGATCCGCGGCCCGACGAGGTCGGATTCAGTCCGGACTGGGTACTCGTCGTTCGTCAACACGGCATTCGGGCCGATGAAGACGTTGTCACCGACGAGAGTCTGTGTGGGGATGTAGACGCCCGTCTGGAGGCTAACGTGTGAGCCAATCTGGGTCCGTCCGTCGATAACGGTCTTGGTGCCAACCAGTACATCGTCACCGATGGTCGTCCCTTCCCTGATGAGGGCGTCGTGACCCGTCGAAAAGCCATCACCGATCGTGACGTCGCCGTAGATGATCGTTCCGGCCCTGATCGTCCCATCGTGGCCGATCCTGGTCGGTTCGTCGAACGAGCCGTAGCCGACTGTCGCCCCGTCGTCGATCGTACACTCTTCGCCCGTGAGCACGTCACTCACGTCGATGCACCTCCGTCGTCGAAAAAGCGGCCGCCAGCGGGCGAGCGCCACTGCGTGTGAAATCGTCGATCTGGTACTCTCATTGGTAGCTCGATACCCAGGTGGGAATCATCCGAATACAGCCGGTAACGAGGTTTTGTTATCCCGGGCCTGCGGGCTCGTAGACCCGAATTACAGGATCACCGATCCGATCAGGGCGACCCATAGTGCATCGACGTATACGGACTACGATGACTGATTGTCGGCTGATCGCTCGTCGACCTTCGATCGACCGGTACCGATTCATACCAGTCCATATCGCCCGACATGGTCGAGAACTTAGCCCGTATCGCCCGAATTGACCAGGGTTTGACGTACTCGTCCGAAAGAGGTCGAATCGTTAAAATTTACGTCAGTCACGGCTTCTAACGGGTATAATCTGATTTCGATCCGGTAGCTGAGCGATAGTAAAGGGGCCGCGACTGGCAGGCAGTGATGTGAGGTTTCCGTCCATCTTCGACCGCGATACCACCGAGGGCATCCATGTCTGATCACGAACTCACCCAGGCCGAACTATTCGACATCTTTAGTAACGCGCGAAGACGACAAACTGTCCAGTTTCTCAACCAACGAGGTGGAAGCTGCGAACTCGCCTCGCTCGTCGAGCAGGTCGCAGCGTGGGAAAACGACGCCGATCCAGACGAGGTCACGCGGACACAGCGTCGACGCGTTTATATCTCGCTCTATCAGACACACCTACCGATGCTCGAAGACCACGGCATCGTCGACTGGGACCCCGACGCCCACGCCATCGAACTGCTCCCAAGCGCCGAGATCTTCGAACCGTATCTCGACCGCCGCCTCGAGAACGGACGTAACTGGCATCGGGTCTACCTGCCGGTCGTTACCACCGGCGCAGTCGTCACTATCACAGCGTGGCTTGCACCCATCACAACCGTCGCCGTCTCAGCGGTTGCCATGGCGCTCTGTCTCATCGTCTTCGGGATTTCGATCGTCCAGTGGTTCTCACGACGAGCAGATTTCGACGGCCCTGCCACTCGAGTGAGTCACTGAACGTATTTTGCCCTCCACTCACCACACGGACAGCACGGTCGAACGCACTCGAGTGTCAACACTACTGGTCAGACAGTATCATACCGATAGGTGTCGGCTCTTCTCGGTGATCGCCGTCACCGGGTAGGGCAGTCACCAGAAAACAGTTCAAACCCTCTTTCTCACACGTCGCTTTCGTCAACCGTCACCCAGAAGTTGGTGTCGACCTCGGCGTTGTCCGCCGTCGGTTCGGCCGGTGGTTCGTCGTGATAGGCGTAGACTGCAATCTTGACCGTCTCGTTCGCTTCGACTGTTGGTGTAATCTCACGTGCAGTCGTCACTGTCTCACCGTCGGCTGCCGTCGCATCGAGTCGTTCGAGTTCGGTTCGTTCAGTTACCTCCTCGTCGTCGACCACCTGCTCTTCGATCACGACCGAGTAATCCGTCCGTTCACCTTCGTGGTTCTCGAGGGCGACCGTTACCGGTACCGAGTCACCGGGGGAAACCTCATCCGGTATCTCACCGGCGACAAGATCGCCATCCTCAGTTTCCGTATAAAGGCCGAGTTCGGTAAACCCCCCGGCCGACGCCGGAACGAGAAACCCAACGAGGACTGCACTGACTGCCAGGCCAATCGCCGCGACGAGCACCATCGACGCGACGGTCGCGAGGGTGTTCTGGCGGCGAAGTCGCCCCATCGCATCGACGGGCGAGACGACGAACCGTGCCGACGGCGGCGTCTGGAGACGTCGAACGACACCTATCTGGGCGAATACGATCGTGAACAGCCCGAGACTCGCCGCAATCGGTTCGGTTCCGAGCCCCCACGGTGTCACCGGCAACAAGAGTACGGCTGTCGGAACGAGCGCCAGCGAGAGCACGAGTGAGAGCCCAAGCCGCTCGAGGACGTCGACCCCGGCAGGCCTAATCGTATCCGGGTCCGCCCTGTCACCCTCCGTGCGTTTCGCTCCCGGAAACAGAACCGAAACGAGGGCATAGCCGGGCAGAAACAACGCGAGCGAGAACGTCGCAAATAGCCGAATCGGATTCCCGTCCGGATACGACGTGATCAGGACGAACGCAGCAATCGCTGCAAGCGAAATCACTCCGAGGTCGAACGGATACTGCCGAACGAATCCAAGCTGCGTCCAGTTTCGCGTCCCAAAACTCATCGGCTCCCTCTCTGTTGACCAACAGCCGCTGTGCTCATACTATCGGACGGAACTGTGTGAAGATTCTCGTCACCCCGGGGCGGCGAGAATCTTTCATGACTTACGTCCGGCAGTATCACTCTCGGTCCATAGACCATTGTGGCCCGCCTATCGTGGCCGCCGTTGCTTTGTTATGGCCGTATTATTGGCGAGGACAAACGCGGCCACAGCCTCGAGGCTGTAGCTTGTACCTTCGGCCGGGGCGAAATCGGGAACTGCAGGCTGCGTTCGCGAGGCGACAACAGGTGGTTGCCGACAGTGACGGGTCAACAATAGTGGTCCGTCGAAGTACGACCGTATTCAAAAATCGACGTACCGTCCTTCCCACTCCCGGCGTTCATCGATCCGCTGTCGACCGGCATCCGTAATCGCGTAGTAATTCGTCCGTCTGTCGAGTTCTCCTTTTTCGACCAACTCTTTGTTGACTAACGTATCGAGATTCGGATAGAGACGGCCGTGATTGATCTCGGAGCTGTAATACTGTTCGACTTCGTCTTTGACAGACTGGCCTGACGGTTGATCCGCACCTGCGATGACGTACAACAGGTCACGCTGAAAGCCGGTCAGATCGTGCATTGCTCAATCACGGTGATCGTTCCACTGAGTGGATATTTGTTATCCGTCTCGTACAGCTCGGTAGAAACCTGTTCACTTGGTTTTTCTCGAGGTAATATATTTTAACTGATGGTTTGTGTTCACCGTAACCCGTTCTGCTTATTCCGATTGATCGGTTCGGACGATGGCGATTCCGTCAGCGCCGATCCGTACGCAAATCGAATCGATCGTCGCCTCGTAAGCAGTCGTATGCGATCCGTTTTCGTCGAAGCGAACACATTCGGCGAGTAGATTCGTCTCGATCAAATTGTTGATTCGCCGATAGACGGTCGCCGAGGAACTATCGGTTCGATCGGTGAGTTCTTTTGCCGTCTTCGGCCCCTCGCTCGTCGCAACGAGAATCGTTCGAGCACACTCATCGCCGAGTACGTCGAGTTGTGCTGCCGGGTCCGGGCTTGGTTCAGTCTGTGTATTGGTTGCTTTCGTTGCCATGGGTGATCTTCCAACGCTACGATGGGTAACCGACGGTAGTATTTTATAACAGTGGTCTTTCTGAATAGAAACCAAACACTTCTAACTGATAATCACTACTTTCGATACTGAAATTAGATATTTCGAAGCTGTTTGTTGGGCCTAAACATCTGCTTTCAACATCGAATACAACCTAACCAACCTGAATTCACGTTGAGGATAGTATGGGTCGAATCCGATCATTGGCGGCGAGCATCTCTCTGTGTGCAGCATTCGGGAAGAAAGCAACAATTTCCGTCCGATTCCACCGGCCCAATGGTGAACAGTCTACGTCTTTTATTCGGATCTACTCACCTCCCGTCTAGTGATGCCCGGACGAGTACCGGCGCGACGACGATTCACACCGTGTGATCACCCCCATCCGCTCGAGGCCCGACAGGCACCGATAGCCGTCGTCCACAGCGAACCAACTCGCCGACCGTCCACCTACAGCATCCATAATATATGAGATCCAACCACCAAACCTGGCGACCGATGGAATCGTCGACAGCAGGCGCTCGCTGTCGAAACTGTGGAACCCACGTGACCCAGCAGTTCGCTCGAGTCTTCGGAGACAATGGTGACGTCGTCCACGGCTGTCCCGCGTGTACGACCTATCGAGAGATGCAATCTGGCGGCCACCTTCCGGGGGACCGACGCCGCTAACGTCGATACCTCGTTTTCGAACTGCGTGGCTGATCAACGACAGATACACTCCCTGACGTCTCGTCGACCCGTCGAACACTGTTTCTTCCCGGTGATTTATATTCCAAACAATTCCGAAAAGAAAATAACACCGGAGCTTAAAGTCACTGGTTGGTGAACAGAGTAGTACATGAACGTTGACGCCCGACAGCCCACTAATTTCGCTCCTCGACGCTTTTCCTGATCAATGTCTGTCCAGACGAGTCGGTCGGAGTCACTGGCCGAAAGTGAGGTGTTTCACATCCTCGGAAACGACAGACGGCGAGCGATCGTCCAGTTACTCGCACAGGAACCAGGGCAGGTTGGCGTCTCCGACATCGCGACCGAAATCGCCGCGTCGGAATCGGATACGACGCCCGTCCCCAACAACCTGTATAAAAGCGTCTACGTCTCCTTACAGCAGACACATCTGCCACAACTCGAGGAAGACGGCGTTATCGAATACAACTCCGACGCGAAAACGATTTCTCCGGGTCCGAACTTCCAGACTGTCCTCGGCTATATCGACGGCCACAGCTCGGATCGGTCATGGATTCTTCAGCTTCACCTCGGACTTTGTGTGCTGGGGCTAGTCATCATTGCAGTGGCCGGGGTGAACCTGCCGGTGCTTTCGAGTATCGATCCGGAGCTATGGAGTGTCTTCGTGTTGTTACTCGTCGCTGCCAGTAGTCTCTATGATCTGCTCGGGTGAGTTTTGGCCCCGAGCGGTTGATTTCGACGAGTTCACTCCTGATTGGGCCGTTCTGGCGATTTCGACGCCCTCGGTTCGTGGCCCGGAAGACAGACGAGATTCTCACGTCCGAGTCGGAGCTTCGTTATCTGTCCATCATCCTCGAGTTCGGCCAGCAGTCGGCTTACTTTCGCCTTCGACCAGTCGACGGAGTCGACGATCTGTGACTGTTTCATCCGTCCGCCGTTTTCTTTCACGAGCGTCCGAACCTGCTCTCGGTCGGTGACAAACTCTTCTGTCGGGACATCCCCCGCAGTTGGAAGCGATTGCCGTGACTCGAGCCGGTTGCGAATCATCAAGGACCCGCCTAAAAGCGCCAGGACGACGATGCCAACAACCGCCACAACGTGTGCTCCTCCTGGCTGCTGTATCGGCGTTGGCAAACTCCATATCTCGAGAAGCGCCGAACCCCACATCCGAGCCGTAAAGAGAAGATTCTGAATATTCATAGTCCGTATCGGTCGTCACTCGTCCACTCGTTGCTGTATCGTCGTGACCGCTCTACAAAGTGCTTTTTATGATTCATCCGTTGTTATCTCAGCTCTAGACTATCTGTTTTCCCGACGTATTCGAGTACGGACGGGCTGTTGAGAGCTCGAGTCGACGGTGGTCCCCCATCGCTTCGGTATCGGTTCATCTGTGCTCTTGCAGTTGGTCATCAACGGCCCGAATAAACGAGGTCGGACGTTCGGGATGGTTCGACGAACTCTATTCGCGTTTACCGAGTAAGATCATATTTTCGTGATTGTCTGCGATCAAGACTGGTTACCAATCAGAAACCAAATGGGTTCGGCTACGCCGGTGTGACAGTCTGGTTGAGCGTATCCGTCGGTTCATACTGATCCAGTGTCGGCGCTTCGGTGGGCAATGTAATGGCGGATACAGTTACCGGTAGGCGCTCCAAAGATGGCGGTAGACGATAGCTCGTCTCATACCCCGGGCACGCCAACTGCCTCGAATCCAGTCACACCGATGATCGCGAGGATGTAGAGGACGACGAGGACGGAGATCCAGGCGACGAGCGTGATCGCCGCAGCGTCGACCCAACCGCCCGGATATCGGGCGTTGATCACTGCAAGGTATGCAAGGAAAACGAGAAGCGGCCCGAGAAGCGGGATCCAGCCGAAGAAAAATCCCACGAGTGCCCAGACGATTGCCCCGATAAACGCCGTGATGATCGCGTAGGTGTAGTCTTCGGCGTCGACGATCACTTTTGCACCGAGGTAGATTCCGGTTGCACCGATCAGGAGGCTTACAGCGAAGACGATGAGGCTCTCGATCATATCCCGAACGGAGGCTGTCGGGACCGATAGTTATCTCTCACGTACACGAACCAGCCGTCAGCTAAAGGCGACGTTCAATATCGCTCTCGAGCGCGTTTCGGTCGACACGCAGCCGAAATTTGGTGGTTCCTTCGAAACGATTGGGTGGCGTTATCCGGCGAAATGGACCGCCATTACCGTCATTGATACATAGTGCGAGCGCATACCCGCGTCTTCAGGCGCGGGTCGAGCGGTAGGCATAGTGCGTCCGGCCCACGTTGCCACAATCAGCCGGATTTCTCACTCCACTCGGTAGTTTTAACACCGTCGCTAACTATAGTGTGTAGTACGGATGAAGACCACACGACACGCGACCTACAACCTCAACTACCACATAGTGTGGTTTCCGAAGTCTCGCAGAACCAACGGTTCTGCGGACATCGCGGAACAGGGTTCCGCTCAGTACCGCAACTCGGTACTGGTTAACGAGGTCGAACACCGTGTGCGTCGAATCCTCCACGAAATCGCCGACGAAAAAGGATTGGAGATCGTCGACCTCACCGTCCAATCCGACCACGTTCACCTGTTCGTGAGTAGTCCACCGAAACACGCCCCGTCACTTCTTGCCAACTGGTTCAAAGGCATCAGTTCGCGGAAATACAACCACCGCTACGCCGACCACGACGGCGAGAAAATCAAGTGGGCGCGCGGCTACTACGCCGGAACAGCGGGACACGTTTCGAGTGAGACTGTCGAGAAGTACATCCAGCGTCAGGAGGAGGACGAACAGTGACCGAACTCACCGAGACGCTGGAACTCAAGCTTGTGGAGCCGAACGCCCACAAGCACCGCAAACTCTGTGAGACGAAACGAGCGTACCAAGACGCCCTCGAAGCCGCGTT
>LKMM01000122.1 GCA_001563885.1 Natrialbaceae archaeon B1-Br10_E2g27 | reverse complement strand
GTGGTTTCACCCTCGCCAACAGCGGGTTGGGACACCTCGAGGTCGACATCTTGGACCTGCCACTCGAGGATGGGGTACTCGTCAGTGGCCGTCCAGAAGTTCTCGAAGTCGAGATCCATATTGGCTTCGGCGGCTGCGCCCGTCATTTCTGCGGTCTCGAGGCCGGTGCTTAGGTCATCACCATATCCACCTTCTGTCTGACCAGTTACTTCCACATCCCAATATCCGTTATTAAAGGATTCAGAAACCACTATACCGGTAATTCCACCAATTGAATCATCCTGCCCCGACACTTCACCTGCTGAATAGATATCCGATATGTGCCCTTCATCACGGTGGTGTCCTACCAGGCCTCCTACATCTCCTCCGCTTGTTGTGGATGCTGAATAGGAATTTCTGAGTTCAGCATCATTTGTATGCCTTCCAATTAAACCACCTGCACGCTCATCATTCGGTGCAGTCACTTCTCCAACGGCGTACGATTTTACAGTTAAATGATTGTTTCTATGTTCTCCAATCAATCCACCTATCCGTTCATCTCCCGAAACTGTAGCTTCGGATCCTGATTTCGTAATTAAACCGTCTTCACCTGCAGAACCCACTAATCCTCCCGCTATTTGTTCTCCCGATTCAACTGTACCTGATGTATATACCCGTTCAACTTCACCGAGATTCTCACCCATCGCGATACCAGCTCTTGATCCAGAAGTCCTAACTTCAGCATCTTCAATATTCAAATATTTTACTTTCCCGTCAACAGACCCAAAGAGACCAGCACGATTTGAGGATTGGTCTATAATTAGGCCTGTGATAGTATGTCTCTGCCCATCCAGCGAGCCTGAAAAGGGCTCTCCAAAATCACCGATTGGTTCAAATCCTCCTCCAGCGTTCCAAGCCTCAGTTTCGGAAGCATCGATATCATTTGCAAGTACGTAGTGAGCATTTAGATCCTGCTCAATTGCTTGCAGCTCATCCACGTTTGTAATAACATATGGGTCATCTTCCGTACCGTCGCCATCTAGTGAGCCCAGGCTAACGCTTCCCTCAGCGATAGCAGTCATTGAAAATGCTATACAACTGAAGATCACCGCTCCAGCAGCTATTGCTAATAGCTTCTTCATGTGTAAAGATCAAATTTAATCAGTATAAGTTTAACTGAGCTTGTCTCCTATTTCACGAATCGTCTATAACAAGAAGCTCCTCATTCGGCTCATCGTCCGCCCAGTTAGATCCAGTTGGGGGTGTGATTTCGAACTCAACAGTCCCCGTATCTTGATCCGGGGCCAATTCTAAGCCTGCATCTCCGAAATCAAAGTCAGCTTGATGATCATCCCCACCTGAACTACTGTCCCCTGTTTGCTTAACAATCGCTTCATCCATTTGTGCGTCCCCTGCTGTTGCTACAATTGTTGCATCCTCAACGTCGTTACCGTCTTCATCAATAACTGAAACGGTAAACTCTCCATCATTGTCACCAATTTGGACAAAGTCCTCCTCTTCGTCAAACTCAACGTCCACCTCAGTTTCACCCTCGAACGTATCGACACCACCCAGAATCTGGAGCATGATGCCGAGCGAGACGACACCGATAACCAGCGCGATGACCAGTCTGATCGGTAAGCCCTCGATTGCTCGGTCGTCCTCGAGGAACGAGGGGTTCGGTCTCGAGATGCGAATCGACTTCGTGGGTTGGTTTTTCGAACCCATAGGCCGGTTGGCCGCGGTATCTGATTTAAATCCGCGGACGAGGGTTCAAATAGGAAGGGGCGGCCAGCCACGGCATGAGTTTCGTCATTGGGCGTGGTGCCGACGCCGAGACGGTACAGGCAGGCCACGTTGGACGGTATCGTGCACTCGATGGGAGCGAAGGCGCGAAACTGTACGTCGATCTGGATGGCCCACACGCGATGTTGATCGTGGGCAAACGCGGCTACGGGAAGTCCTACACGCTTGGGGTCGTCGCCGAAGAACTCGCTCGAGCGCCGGGTGTTGCGCCGGTCATTATCGATCCGATGGGTGTGTTTTCGACGCTGGCTGACGGCGAGGACTCGATTCAGGCGACGGTGCTCGAGGAGCCGGCTGTTTCGGCGGCCGTTCTGGACCCACGGTCGTGGTGTTCGTTGCTCGGATTGTCACCCGAAAGCGGGGCTGGGGCACTGCTCTGGGAGGCTGCCCAGGCGACAGCGAGTATCGCGGAGATGGGACGGTATATCCAGGATCACGATGCACCCGAGACCGAACGGCGGGCGGCGAGTAACCATCTCTCGCTGGCGGAGTCGTGGGGGGTGTTCGATCCCGACGGTCTCGATGCACCGACGCTTGCGAGCTCCGAGGTGACCGTCGTCGATATCTCCGGACTCGACGCAGCGCCGATGAACGCCGTCTGTCGAGCGATCGGGGAGGCCGTGTACCGAGCGCGGATCGACGAACGAATCGATCGACTGCCCTGGGTGCTGATCGACGAGGCACACACGTTTTTCGACGGGGTCGCCGAGCCAGCCCTCCACACGATACTTACGCGGGGGCGTGCACCCGGTGTGAGTCTCGTGTTGGCCACCCAGCGACCGAGTGCCGTCTCGGAGACGGCGATCTCCCAATCGGACGTGTTGGTCTCCCATCGACTAACTGCGGAGGCCGACCTCGAGGCGCTGTCCTCGGCCCAGCCGACGTATATGAACGAGTCGCTGGACGAGCGGCTGCCGACGGAGCCGGGTGAGGTGGTGGTGATCGACGATGCGACGGAGACGATCCACGCCGCACAGATGCGGACTCGAGAGACACCCCACGGTGGCGGCAGTCCGAGCGCTCGCGAGATTGCTGGCTTCGAGAACTCCAACGGTCGGTGACGGCCCGATTTTAAATACGATCACGCAGGAACCCCGGCATGACCGATATCGATCGCCTCGAGGAACGGTTGGCTGCTGTCGAACGTGTCGTCGTCGACGGCGACATCCAACTCGAGGAGCTGTCGGAACTGGCGACAGTGGTCGACGCTGTCGACACCCTCGAGACACGGGTAGAAGAACACGAGCGACGACTGGCCGATCTCGAGGCAGCAGTACAGTCAGTAGAGGGCTACGTCGGCAGCCTCGAGTCGATCAACGACGATGTCGAACGGCAGGCCGCCTCGGCGATTGCGACGGTCGATCGACTCGAGCGCCGCGTGGACAAACTCGAGGTCTGCCTCGACGACCTCCAGGGTGGATTACTCGAGGAGCCAGAACCGACCGAGATAGACGAGCCCGAGGAGGCAAAACCCATGGGATCAGGTACCAGGGGCGGAGACGTTGAGAGCGAAGACGCTGGCTCTGGCGAACTGAACCTCGATCACGAATCCATCGCGTTCGAGTTTGACTCCGAGGTCGTCCCCGAACGGTCGGCCGAAGGGCTACTCGAGGGTGAGGGTGTGGTCGACGATGGCGTCGATCGACCGGCCTCGAGTGCGAATCAGGCGGCTGTCGACTCGGCGGTTGGTGATGGCCACGCAGACGAGGCCGACGAGGCGAGTGGCCTGTTCGGGGCGCTTCGGGCGCGGCTGTCATGATACGGTACGTCCTGGCTGCGTTGTTGACCGTTGCGCTGTTGAGTGTCACAGGGCTTGCCCTCGATCAGACGGCAAGCGATAATACGGAACGCGAGCTTCGAGCGGGTATCACGGCACTCGAGGATGCAGGAATCGATCTCAGAGAAAACGAAGAACTCTCGCCCGAAGATCATCCCAACCCACAGCGGGTCGTCGAACTCGAGATGCCGGCCGATTCGCTTACCACTGAGGGTGTCTCGCAGTTCGAGGTCGAGCCGGTCAATGGAACGGACGTGAGTTTCGTCCGGTACGTTCTCGACGACGGAACCACACATCGAGCGATCGTCGACGAGCGAATCGTCTATCGGGATGCAACCGAGAACCGATCGACCGAAATACGTGGGAGCGGTCGACAGACGGTGACGTTGGTGTTGTTGCCTGATGCGGAGGGCGATCCGGTCGTCGTTGCGGATCCACCGGAAGAGGAACTGTACCCACCGGGGCGTGATACTGCCGGACGTACGTCGTGAATCGCCGCCACGGGGTGGCGATCAGACAGTTCCGTCCGATGGTATGAGTAGGTAGCCGTGGGTTTAAATCAGAAGCCGCGGCCATCGGGAGTATGTCTACTGACGGGGCCGGAAAAACGGTCCGGCGGATGCTTGCGGAGGTTGTGCCTGGTGAGTTGTTCGAGACGGGGTGCCAGCATGGCTGTCAGTGCCAACTCGATCTCGAGGAGAACACGCTCGCCGTCGACGCTTCGAACTGTGCTGGTGATCTGGCGGCGTCGGCGGACTGTCGGCAATCGGTCGTCGAATATTTGGCCGATCACGAGGTCGAATCGATCGTCGTTCGGTCGAACGGGCTGACCTACCGGTACGGCCGATCTCAGACGGCCTTTCTCGGTGCAGCCGGACGATTTATCGAACTTCTCGGCGCTCGGAACGAGCAACTCAAACGAGCGGTCGCCAGGGATCCGCTAGAAGCGACGGCTGGATTCGACCGGCGGCTCGACGACGTAGCCGATATCGCCCTCGAGTCGGGGTTGCTCGAGGCAGTCGAGGGATACGATCGGTATGCGGACGTCTTCTCACCGAGAGTTGGCATAGACATCGCGAACTACTACGTCGATCGGTCGATCGATGAGACGGCACGGTTGGTCGACGTCAGGGAACTCGAGACAGGGAGTACGGCACGGGTGTATGAGCGTGCAGATCGGTTACCGCTGTACGATCTCGACATCGTCGACCTCGCGCTTTCGGTGGCTGAACGCGGGGCGGTGATCGACGGATACGAGGCGATTGCAGAAGGGTGGGTCGAGGGTGATCGGGCCGCCTCACGAGCGATCGAACGCGTCTCTGAGGGGCCTGTCGATCCCTTGCTCACAGCAGTGTTAGAAAAACACACCGACGGCTACGGCGTTCTCGAGGATCTGTTCGCGGATCCGGCGGTGACAGACGTCTACGTAACCTCGCCAGTGACGGCGAATCCGCTGCGGGTCGATGTCGATGGGCGGACGATGGAGACGAACGTTCACGTGACCGAGACTGGGGCGAAGGCACTCGCCTCCCGGGTCCGGCGGACGAGCGGTCGGGCGTTTTCTCGAGCGAAGCCGACGGTCGATGCGACGGCCCGACTGGCAAACGGGCGTGGACTTCGTATCGCGGGCGTGACGGATCCAGTCGCCAGCGGGACGGCGTTTGCGTTTCGCGAGCAGTCGAGTGATCGGTTTACGCTCCCACGATTGGTCGCAAACGGGACGATGTCACCGGCAGTTGCGGGTTTTCTGTCGATGGCGATCGAACGAAATGCGGCGACGTTGATCGCGGGGACTCGTGGGGCCGGAAAGACGACGCTACTTGGCACCTTGTTGTATGAACTTCCGACGGAAACTCGGACGGTCATTATCGAGGATACACCCGAGTTGCCGGTCGATCCGCTTCACTCGGTCGGGCGTGACGTACAGGCGCTACGGACGGGGACGGGTGAGGGACCTGAGATTGCCCCGGTCGATGCGTTACGGACGGCTCTTCGACTTGGTGATGGAGCGCTCGTCGTCGGTGAGATACGCGGTGAAGAAGCCCGCGTTCTCTACGAGGCGATGCGGGTTGGGGCGAACGCAAACGCCGTTCTCGGAACGATTCACGGTGACGGTGCCGAGGAGGTCTACGAACGGGTCGTCTCCGACCTTGGCGTCGAACCGTCGTCGTTCGGGGCGACGGATCTGGTGGTGACAGTTCAGGCCTATCAGACGAGCGATGGGCGGACTCGGCGTGTCTCCCGCGTCGAGGAAGTGCTCGGCAACGGCGATGATATCTGGTTTGAACCGCTGTACGAACTCGAGGGGACAGAAGCTGCGCCGACCGGACGAATCGATAGAGGTGAAAGCAGGTACGTTCACGCGATGGCCGGGCCGACCGAGGAGTATGCTGACGTCAGGCGAGCGATCGCTGAACGGACGGACCAACTGGAACTACTCGCCGAGGATGGTCGAACTGCACCGGCGGAAGTCGCTGCTGCGTATGCAAATCGAGAGTGAGGTGATCGGCTCGTGACAGTACTGACGACGGTCATCCGTGGACTCGCCGGGGCCTATCCATACGAGGTAGACGCAAGCGAAGAACTCGTCGACTCGATCAGCTTTGTCGACCCGGCATACGACGCAGAGACGATCGTGAGAGCTGGATACGGTGCTGGAGTCGTCGGCGCACTGGTGCCGTTGCCGTTGGTGTTGATCGGCGTTCCGGTTCTGTTCGTTGCCGTTTTGATCGTGACGTTCTCGCTCGGATTGATGCATGCGGTCCACTCCTGGCCACATCTGCAGGCCGCATTTCGTCGAACGGAGGCGCTTGGCGAAACGCCAAATTTGATCGGTCGAGCCGTCTTGCGTATGCAGATCCAACCGTCTCTCGAGAACGCAGTCGCGTTCGCTGCCGAGACCGGTGACGGAGCGCTCTCACGGAGTCTGGGTGGTCATTTCACTCGATCGAAGGGGACGCCCTATGCCGGGTTACTCTCGTTTGCTGAGGAGTGGGCAGCGCATTTTCCAGCGCTTCGTCGGTCATCGACGCTTTTGGCGACGGCACAGGATGCACCCGAAGCCGAGCGTGCACGCACACTCGATCGTGCACTGATCGCGATCCTCGATGGCACTCGAAGTCAGATGGCCGAGTTTACCGCAGCGATCAGGGCACCGACAACGATGCTCTTTGCGTTCGGAATCTTGCTACCGATGGCCCTGATCGCCATCGTCCCGGTCGCTCCGATGGCTGGCATCGGGCTCAATATCTGGATGTTCGTCCTGCTGTACAACATCGTCTTACCAGCCGGATTAGTCGCTGCCTCGCTGTGGCTGCTCGTGCGCCGTCCCGTTGCGTTTCCGCCGCCGAAAATCGACCGAGATCATCCGGAGTTGCCGGATCGACTCTGGATACGGGCGGGGTGGGGGCTGCTCGCGGGTGGAATCACGTACGCCTGTGTCGAACTGTTCGGACCGGCGTATCTCTCCGTAATCTCGGCACTCGGCGTCGGAGTCGGTGTTGCATTACTGGCCGTCTACAGCCCAGTCCTCGAGTTCCGACGCCACGTTCGGGCCGTCGAGGAAAACCTGACCGACGCCTTATATATCGTCGGAAGACAGGTCGCAGAAGGCGAATCGGTCGAGTCGGCGATCGAACTCGCTGCCGACCGCGTCCCAGACGAGACGGGTGCGATGTTCGAACACGCAGCAGGTGTCCAACGGCGACTTCATACGAGCGTCGAGGAGGCCTTTTTTGGGCCCTACGGTGCGCTCCGAGATATCCCTAGCCAGCGTGCACACAGTATGGCAGCCTTACTCGCCATCGCTGGAGAGGAAGGAAGACCAGCCGGCAGAGCGATCGTTTCGATGGCCGACCATCTCGAGGATCTCGAGGAGGTCGAAGCAGAGAC
>LKMM01000121.1 GCA_001563885.1 Natrialbaceae archaeon B1-Br10_E2g27 | reverse complement strand
TCGTCGAAGACAGCGAGTTCATGACCAAACACGTGAGTGAAACGTTACGCGAGGAGCACGGCTTTGACGTGCAGACCGTGACCACGGCGGCAGAAACCATCTCGGCCATCGAGGACGGCGAGTTCGATTGCGTCGTCACGAGTTACGAACTGCCAGACCAGACCGGCATCGAACTCGCTAAATCGGTAAACGGCACCGACGGCGAGGTTACGGTTCCGTTCGTGTTGTTTACCGGAAACCCGCTCGAGCCACTTGCCGAAGACGGACTCGAGGCCGGCGTCTCGGCGTTTGTCAGCAAGAGCAACCGGGCGACCGGCGAGATGCATATTTTTGCAAATCGGATCCGACTGGCAATCGACGCACACGATAGAGAGTCCACGGCCTAATCGAAGTTCGCGATCAGGATTCCATCGGCCCGAAGCACGACGCCGACGTCACCGGTAATTCCCTGAAATATCTCTTCGTGGGCAGTGATATCCTCGACGCCAGCGCCAACTTTGAACTCACTGGAGTCGGGAAGTGAACCCAGGGTTCGGCGTTCGTTTGGGGCCAACTCGAGGTCCTCTAAGACCACCGTATCCTCGGCCGTCTGACAGCGAACCCGGACGAGGGTATCCCTGGGGAGTTCGTTCTGGACGATGAGCGTGCCAGTCCCGAGTCCTATCAGCCTCTTCACACTTACGAGGATCGAATCGACGTCTCCCGCTTTGGCCTGTGCGATAAGCGTCGTGACACTGTGTTTGATCTTGGCCGCCGCTCGCTCGAGTTGAGACTGCAACGTCGCAGCGTCCGGTGGGAAGTTTTCGGGGTCGTCACGATAGATCAGGAAAACGCCAGCCGAAGCGAGAACGCCGAGAACGCCGAGCAGGATCAAAAACCAGGGCAGTCCGCCCTCGTCTGTCGGTTCAGGCTCTTCGTCTTCCGGTTCCGGTTCAGGCTCTGGCTCCGGTTCTGGCTCCTCGTCAACATCATCGACGACGACTGCCCCGTCGCTCGTTTCGGTTACGTTGTCGGTAACGACACTGAAATCGTGGCTCCCGGCAGTCGTCGGCGCATCGACCGTCGCACTCACCGTCCGTTCTTCCCACGGCTCGAGCGAAAAGCGGTCGATGTAGACGACCTCGTCGTCGAGGTGGAACTCGACGTACTGGTTGTCGGGTTCGTGGCCCGTATTGTTGATTGTCGCCGACAGATCGACCTCGTCCCCGGCGCTCGAGGCAGACAGCTCCCGGGCTTCGAACCGAGGCGCACTATCTCTGACCGTGACGTTGGTCGTCGCCTCGGCGTCGTCAGTGAGTATCGCCACCTCGATCATGGGGGCATCGTCGTCACCAGTCCGGTAACTAAACCGTTCAGTTGCTGCCTGGCCAATATCGAGCGAGACCGTCTCGTTGTCTTCGATTTCGCGACTCGTCTTCTCAGGATCCGAGATCGCATTATCGATTCGCATTCGGACGTCCTGTTCGTCACTGACGTCACCGACGTTCTCGAGTCTGGCAATCGCGGTCACGGTCTCGGTTTCGTTCACTGGATCATCGACTTCCTCGATCGTCACGTCGAAGCCACTGCCGTTAACCCGAGGCCGAGCCGAATCGCCCTCGCCAGGACTCTCGAGGTCGACGTCGACTCGTGGCGCATCGCCCTTTTCAGTCTGGTATGTAAACGTCTCCCGAACCGACTCCTCACCATCTAGTGTCACATTTTTTGAATCCTCGAGGTCCCCATCGACGTACATGTCGATCGGGTACGTGTGGCTATCGGTCGGAATGAACTCCTCGTCTACATATCCAATGACGCCCGTAATCTCGAGTTCCTCGCCTTCGTCGGGCCAGTTTCGGTCGACGATCGTGGCTTCAACGTTGGCCTCACGAAGTTCATCGCCGATGATGGGGACCGTCTTGCTGTCGGATTCGTTCTCCGTTGGGTGATCTCTCAGGCCTGCTTCGACGAACAGTTCCGGTTCGTCTTCGGGTTGAACCTCGTATTCGTCGAACGTTATCACGGCGTCACCGCCAGGGCTCAATTCGACAGGCTTCGTCTCGACAAGTTCAGTCTCGTCTGCACTCTGCCCGACTCTGAAATCGACGAGGAATTCGTGATCGCCCGGTGGATCATCTCCCCACCTGTCGAGTTCCACGTCGACCGACAGTGTCTCACCGACTCCCGGTGGGTCGATGTCGTCGATGTCGATCATCGTTTCGGCCCGATGGATCGTTACCGGAATGTCGGGGCTGGAGTTTCCATGATCGGGCGTGACGATGATGGTCTCTGCGTTGTGATCTCCGGACTCTACTTCGTGCTCGAGCGTCTCCGAGGTCGACTCTCCACGGTCCAGCGAAACGTCCGTACTAACCGTATTTATCGGGTCATCGTTCGGATCGTCGTACAGTTCCAGAGTGATGTCCTGGCTTTCGTTTCCGTACTCGGTGTTTTCGACCTCGAACGGTACCGTGAGGTTCAGCCCTTCACCAACCTCGTTGATGTCGTCTTCGTCGACATCGATGTCGAAACTCGTTCGGTCGTAGTGTGGATACCAGACGTCCTCACCATCTTCTGTGGTGATCGGCTCGCCTCCGTCTTCGGTCTCGAGGAGGCCATCCGAACCGACGATGATCGTATCGTTGACGACGTTCGGATCGTCCGAATGGGTAATAACGAGGTTTGGATCGACCGATGCCGCCCGTATTGTCCGTCCGTCGGCAGTAACGTTTCGTTCGTTATCCGTAACGAGGGTACCGTCTTCGATGTCGAGTTTGCGCTCGCTATCTTTTGTTTCGACCGTTGGATCCCTCGGCAGCTCATCCGCAACCGACTCCGTCACGACGTGGTCGTCCTCGAGGCGGACGACAACGCGTTCTCCATCCTGTTCGTCGGCGTTTTCATCTACTACCGTCTCGGAACCGGCGTCTGCTTGGGCGGTTCCGATGGTTCCTGTCCCAGCGATCGCCAATCCAGCGAGTCCCAGCGCAGCGACGACCACCAGTATCACGAACAGCGTGGTAGTCCGCGATCGACCGATCATTGTTGCAGTTGCTCGGTTTCCGTTCTGACCCGACTCGCGAGTGCTCAAATCCGTCATTGTTGTATTCGGTCGATCACGCAGCCAGCAGTTCACTCCGGCAATCGACAGCGGGGGTGTGTCGTCGACCAGTTGGTAATCCACTCATATCATATTGCCGGCCGATTAGTGAGATGTTCTCATACGGGAGCGGACCGATACAACGGCCGACGGGCTTTTAGCCTACTGGTGTGACCCTCACATAACGATGCGTGACCTTCCCGAATCGGTTACTGACACCCCCACAGGGACGATTCAGCTCTCTCGCAGGCAAGCTCTCGCTACAGCCGGAACCCTCTCGCTCGGAGCAACGGCAGGCTGTCTCGACGCCGTACCATTTATCGGCGACAGCCGGGTCCCCGTCGAACCCGAAGAGCCTGCAGACTACTCCAACGAGTCTGATGAGTTCAATGAGTCAGACGATGGTCCCGTGGCGACTCCTGAGGAGTTTTACTATCTTCTCGAGGACAACGGCATCATCGTCGAGGAACTCTACTACGACGAAGATGATAACGATCTCATCCTGTTTTACCGCTCGGAAGCCGAAAACCACGACGAGTCGGACGACGAAATCGGGCTCATCTATCTCGTCTTCCGTGACGGATTGATTGGTCGAGGCGCAACGATAAATCATCTCTACACCGAGGTCAGCGGCGGTTTCGATGGACAGGTTGAAGGTTGGGGTGTCAACTCCGAATGGGCCGAAAACGATCTTGCAGGCGAATACGACGAACTCGACGTCTGGAACGGAATCATCAACACGATGGTCTTCCCAGACGGCGAGGACCGATTCGGTCGTGACCAGAACGAAAGCGGGATCGACAGCAACGAAAGTGATCCCGAACTCGAGACGGACAGTAACTCATCGGCAGACGAGTAAAATGACAGCGTCAAAACCACACGGGAACCGACCACCGACGACGAACTGTAGCGACAGCAAGAAGGTTCAATATTTAGACGAGGAATTGTAGCACATGAACGTACCGGTGTGGGGGACCGCTGTGAGGGAGTGACTCGATATGGCGCTATTCGAACACGAACGAAACGCCGATTTTGAAGCCCTGCTCGAGTACCTCGAAGAGAGTCCGAACCCGGATATCCGACGCCGGGCGGCCGAAATCCTGGGCAGTCTCGAGGCCGAGACGGGTGGCACGAACTATCCACGCGAGGACGTCATCGACGTTCTCGTCGAGGTCGGACAAGAAGACGACAGCGAGGAGGTTCGCGCCGGCGTTATCGACGCCTTAGATCAGTACGGACAGCAGGCGCTCGAACAGTACATCGGCGAGATTTCGGGCAAGAATATCGACGAGGCTGCCGAGTGGAAAAAGGCCCAGATTCTCGCGAAAGGGCTCAACGCAGACACACCGGAGCTTCGGATGGCTGCTGCGAGCGGACTTGGACGGCTCGGCGAGGACAACGTCGCCCCCAGACTTGTCGAGGCGATGGAAGATCCCGACCCCAGGGTTCGAAAACGCGTTGCTCGAGCCCTCGGGCGGATCGGCGTGCCGGGTGCAGTCCCAGCACTCACCCAGTCGCTCCATCAAGATCAGTACGACGTTCGGATCGAAGTGGCTTACGCCCTTGCCGATATCGGCTCGGACAACGCCCTTCGTGAACTGGTCGACGTCGCAGATGACGACGACGAGGTCGTCCGCCGAATCGCCGTCGACGCACTCGGCCGACTGGGGAGCGTCGAGGCCGTCGAAGTGCTCGCAACTGCGCTGAGCGACGAATCCGAATCGGTCCGCCGAACGGCGATGTTTTCGCTCGTCCAACTCCTCTCGGAAGCGCCGGCGAGTGCAAGCCACCAGGTCAGAGAGAAGATCGTCGACGAACTCGCCGAAGCGAACGAACGCGAGGCAATCGAACCACTGATCAAGATCTTAGATCAAAGCTCCGAGCGGGCCCAGCGTCGAAACGCCGCATGGTTGCTCGGACGCATCGCCGTCGACACCTACCGAGCGCACGCCCAGGAGGCACTTATCGAAACCTTAGGCGATGACGACGAGATGACCTCGAAGTTCGCCGCTACCAGCCTCGCCTTGCTTGACGGTGGCGACCTCGAGCGACAGTTGCTAGAACTCATCGAAGATGAACATCGAGACGATGGGATGCGAAGTAAAGCACTGTTCGTCATCGGAAAGATCGGTGGCGACCAGTCACGAACGCGGATCGAACGGTTCGTCGATCGCACCGAGAGCGAACGGCTCCGAAAACGTGGCTTTTCGGCGCTGTCGAAACTCGGCGGGATGGGCGCGATGGGTGGTGACTTCGCATGAGCAAATCCGAGCAAAAACTCGCCGACGTTACCGGAAAGTTCACCCAGGTGGTCAAAGACGGGCGAAAACTGCAGGATACCAACTGGACGAACGGCCGGATCGTCCTCTCGAACAAGCGGCTCGTCATCGTCGGAAACGATCGTAAAGAGACCGTCCCGCTTTCGAAGATTACCTCTATCAGGGGCCGCTACGACGTCAATCAGGCAATCGCAACCGTCTCGAATTATATCAGCATCAACTACGGCCCGAACGTCTATTTGGTCTCGATGGGGGAAGTTGATGAGTTCGAACTCCAGATCCAGAAGGCGATTCTCGACGGCGAAATCATCCTGATCAAACACCCAGCGGTCAAAGGTGGCGTCGTCCAGGACGCCTCCTGGCAGAAAGCCCGGGTAAACATCAACACAGGCGTTGCGAATTTCGCCGTCGAGAACGGCAAGTTCGTCCAGATCGAAGTCGACGACGTCGGCACCGTCGAAACTGACGAACGGACCGTTCGCTCGAGCGACCGGCCGGTGCTCGAGGCCGAACACACCGAAGAGGACTCGAGCGTCCAGACCTACATTTCGGGGTCGAAACAGAACGTTTCGATGTTGAAATCGGTGCTGGATAAGGGTGCGGAAAAAAACGCCTCACAGATCGATCTCTCCTCGAAAGAAGAGGAGGTGTTGATGGCGATCTACTCGGGCGTGTCGCCGTTTGAAGTCCCCGAGTTTCTCGGCATCGAGATCGACAAGGTCGAAGAGATTTACGAACGGCTCATCGAACTCGACGTCTTAGAGGAAGTCCGAGTCAGGCGTGAAGTCGCGTTAAAACCGCGCGGGCGAAACATTGCAAGCGAAGCGATGAACAAAAAGTGACCCCTACTGCCGGCGGTAACAGAACTACGGTTCTCATCACCCAGTGTCACGAGACGTGTGAATAATGTATAGCCAGTAGTGTTACTCGCTTTTGAGATAGCTCACGTCGCGCTCGAGTTCGTACCCGCGTGGGACACCGACCTTTTTCAGACAGTCATCACAGAGTGGTTTCGCGTACGTCCGATTGTGCCGTTTCCCGAGGACGTTCGCATCGTCAAGTAGAATAATATCTTCACAGCGACTACATTCAATCTTGTCCCCATCGATGATGTTCATGGAAAGTGATTGGCGCTGGGGGTGAGATAAGTGTCCCGGCCGACCCCAACGTCTCAGTTCCGAGTCGTGGTTTCACGCCGATGCTCGAGTCCGTTCGTCACTCGGCATAGAGGCTCAAGATGACGGCGATGAAGCCGAGTGTGGTCACGAAGTAGTTGACCGTCAACAGCGTACGTGGATTTTGAAAGTCGTTGACGAACGCGCTGATCGTGGTGGCTGTCGCGGCGGCGACGATCAGCGTAAAGCCCACCGAGAGATAGATCATCGACCGTCGTTCCGTGTGTGTGTACGCCTGGACGGCCATGCCCGCCATCACGAGTCCGGAGGCGATCACCGTCCCGCTAAAGATGATATACAGCAGTTCGATCGGTTGCATTAGTCACCACCGCCAAAGCCACGGCTGAGATCGTCCCAGACGCTGGTGAGTCGCTGTTCGGCTACCTCGCGTTCTTTCGGCTCGACGGTGATCGTGTCGTCTTCGAATCGGATGACGATCTCTTCGATGTTGCGCCGATAGAGCGTTTGACTCTGGCCTGTCTGGCCAAACTCGGTGGAATCTTCGTCATCTTCGAGTAAGCCAAGCTCGGTGAGCGTCTCTACGCGTCGGTAACTGGTTGTCATAGGGATGTCGAGTTCATCGCTTAATTCCTGGGCTGATTTTGGCTCGGTGGCCGAACGCAGGATATCTGGGCTATACTTTTTGCCCAGACTCGAGAGCAGTTCGGTCGGGTCCATACACTGGCTTTTCGAGTCGACTCACAAAACCGTATTCGCCGATTTCAGAGGTCGATCGGTCCATTTTCATCGATGAAAATGCCCGCAAGGGCCGCTCGAGTGACGATCTACCCGCAAGTGGCCAAAAGAGTTATTACCTCGTTTTCGACCGTTCTTCCAGTGGAAAATACGCTAAGACTATATCTTTCAATTAGGTGTCGGAGACGGGTATGAAATCATTACCATCCTCCGAAAACCGTTTCCATATTTGAAAATACTGGCTCAGGTTTAATA
>LKMM01000120.1 GCA_001563885.1 Natrialbaceae archaeon B1-Br10_E2g27 | reverse complement strand
TCCATGCAGTTTCAGGGCACCGACGATGCCGTGGCGTTTTTTACTTCGGCCTCTTAGGACGGGTTATGCTCGCGCTGACACTCGAGGAGTTCATGCTAGAGGTAAACGATGGATCGATCAAAAACGTCGGACCGACGAACAAATCGGCGACGGTCAAACTGTTCGACGTCGAATCGGCAACCGCACGGGAGTTCGGCGACAAACGCGTCAAACTCGTCTTCGAGGACGACGAGGGCAACGAGGTACAGGTGTCGCTGTTTCCCGAGGACGTTCGGTCGATCGTCCGCGATGTCGAAGCGCTCGAGGATGATTCACCGGTGTTCGAGTAACGATTGCCCCGATTCCAGCCGTTTTGCCCACCTCGAGAATCGGGGCCAGCCACGGTGTCGCCGACGTGGATTCTCGAGTGCATTCCGACAACCGTTTTAGGACGAACCTGTTTGACTTACACAGATGGGTAACTGTATCATCTGTGGTACGCCTGTCGACGGTTGGGTCTGTAAGACCCATGAAGAGGATGTCGTCTTCGAATTCCGCGGCACGACTCCCTCACAGCTTTCCTCCGGTCGGTACTACCGGGGCACCGTCGATGGCTATGCCGATTTCGGTGTCTTCGTCGACATCGGCGACCACGTCACTGGCCTGTTGCACAGAAGCGAACTCGACCAACGACTCGAGAGTCTCGACTGGGAACCCGGCGATGAGGTCTGCGTTCAGGTCCTTTCGGTCCGGGACAACGGCAACGTCGACCTCGGCTGGTCGATCCGACAGTCCGCCGATGAGTTCCGCGGCGAACTGATCGAAACGCCGGAGGGCGAACGCCGTCCGGAAGACATAGCGGACGATGAGTCCGAGGACGTCACGAACCACGCCACGGACGACGCGAGTGTTGGGACTGCCGGCGGCGAGACAGTAGCCGCCACGGGCGGTTCCGTCGCGACCGAAACGGCAACACCGTCTACGCCGGCAGCCGACGACGTTGCCGAAACGCCACCCGAAACCGAACCGGCCGACGACGAGCCGGCGCTCAACCGGACGACCGTCGACGCCATCGAGAATCAGGTCGGCTCCATCGTCCGTCTCGAAGGCGAGATCACCGGTGTTCGCCAGACCAGCGGCCCAACAGTCTTCGAACTGCGCGATGAGACCGCAACCGTCGAGTGTGCAGCCTTCGAGGAAGCCGGCGTCCGCGCGTACCCGGCTGTCGATGTCGACGACATCGTCGCCCTCGAGGGAGAGGTCGAACGCCATCACGGCGATCTTCAAATCGAGACCGAGACGCTCGAAATTCTTGAGGACGACGACCGCGAGACGGTCGAGCAGCGACTCGAGAACGCAATCGAGCAGGAAGCTCGCCCAAGTGAGGTCTCATTGCTTGCCGGCCACGACGCCGTCGACGCCGTCACCGACGAAATCGTCGCTGCCGCAACCACGATCCGACGGGCCGTCGTCGAGTCCCGACCAGTGATCGTCCGTCACGCCGCGAGTGCAGACGGTTACGTTGCCGGTGGCGCGATCGAACGCGCCGTGTTACCGTTGATCCGCGAGAAACACACCCGGGATGACGCCGAATACCACTACTTCGAGCGCCGCCCGCTTGATGGCCGCATCTACGATATGGACGCCGCAACCGGTGACGTCACCTCGATGCTCGAGGCACGCGACCGCCACGGCGAGCAGATTCCGCTGGTCGTCCTCGTCGACGCCGGTTCGACCGTCGAATCGATCGATGGCTACGACCTGCTCTCGTTGTACGACGCCGAGGCGCTCGTCATCGACGACAGTCGCGCCGACGCTGAGATCACTGACGCCGTTACGACCGCTGTCGCCCCGTCGCTTGCTGACGTCGATGTCTCGGATCTGACCTCGAGTGCACTCGCCGCCAACGTCGCTGCCCACGTCAACGAAGACGTTCGTGGCGACCTCGCACATCTGCCCGCTGTCAGTTACTGGGAGGAGGCACCTGAAGCCTACCTCGAGTTAGCGACCGAGGCCGGCTACGACGAGACAGCCCTTTCGGAGCGACGGGAAGCCGTTGCCCTGGAGGCCTACTACCAGTCGTATAAAGACAAACGCGAACTGGTTGCTGACTTGCTGTTCGACGGCGATGCCGACGGCGACCTTGCAGCCCACGTCTCCGAGCAGTTCCGCGCGAAACTCGAAACCGAACTCGAGACCGCTCGCGAAAACCTGACCATCGAGGAAGTTGAGGGGCTTACGGTCGCGGTGTTGGATACGGCTGCGTTCACTCACCGGTATAACTTCCCAACGACAAACCTACTTCTCGATGCGCTCCACCGGAGCGAGCGCGAGGGTGAATCGTTCGTCACGCTCGGAGTCGGCGAAAGCGACATCCACGTCCGAACGACCGACCCACTCGACGTCAGAACCCTCGGCGAACAGGTCGCTGAGTCGGTTCCCGATGCCGGTGTTCGCGTCGTCGGCGGACACGACGGACACGTCGAGTTCATCCCCGGCGAACGCGACGCCGTTCGCGAAGCGACACTCGAGGCACTCGGCGACACGCTCGCGTAGGGCCTCATCGTGCACGTTCTACCAGCAGTTTCCCTCGAGAGCCGTCGCTCGAAAAAATAGCTGAACCCGTATCCTCACGACGAGAGGATATCGCGTAGCTCACCGAGTGTGATATCGCCATCGCGCCAGGCACCGATCGGGTCGTCCATTACGTCGTCATCGTGTGGCTCCTCTGGCTCATCATCATCGTCCGGCTCCTCTGGCTCATCATCATCGTCCGGCTCCTCTGGCTCATCATCATCGTCCGGTTCTTCTGGTTCGTCGTCATCGTCCGGTTCTTCTGGCTCATCATCGTCGTCCGGCCCATCGTCGTCCAGATCGAGCAACTCCTCGAGATCTTTCCAGTCGTCACCCGAGGCACCGTCTCTGGGATACCAGCCGAGTGCGGATTCGTTGCCGTCGATGAACCCGTCGCCATCGCCACGGATGTCGACGTCGAGCATCGTCGACGTCTCGACGAGGATGCCGTCGAAGGCGTGACGCTCGCCGTCTTCGAGTCGACCAGCGGCGCGGGTGCCATCTTCGGAGACGTAGATGTATCTCGAGTCTTCCTGTGCGGTGAAATCGACGCCATCGACACCCTCGAGGAAGTATTCAACCTCGTCTTCGTTCGCCTCGACGGCGTACTCGAACGTCTCTTCGTCTTCCTCGTTCTCTTCGTCTTCATCAGGCTCCTCAGAGTCATCTGGCTCTTCAGGGTCGTCCGCAGGCTCCTCGGGTTCGTAACCGTCCGGAGCGGTGGTGACCGCTGTGCCGGCGTCGACGCGACCGGCCCCTTGTGCTTGTGCGGAGAGGCCGACATCTTGGGCCGTCGTCTCGAGATGAGCCTGGAGTTCCTCCGGTGAGAGGTCGGGATACGCAGAGCGGACGAGCCCCGCAACCCCGGCGACGATCGGTGCTGCCATCGAGGTTCCCGACGCACGGGTATAGCCATCGTTCAACGTCGTCGAGAGGACACTGACGCCAGGGGCCGCGAGGTCGATTTCGGCACCTCGGTTCGAAAAGCTCGCGAGTCGATCGTTCGAATCGAGCGCCGAGACGGCCAGAACCGTCTCGTATCGGGCAGGGTAGGCCACACTCGAGCCATCGTTTCCTGCCGCGGCGACGAGCAGACAGCCCTGATCGCGAGCGTAACGGCAGGCGTTTTCAAGCGTGTTCCATCCGCTTTGACTCCCCAGTGAGAGGTTGATTACGTCGACACCCTCGTCGGCTGACCATTGGATCGCATCAGCAATGTCTGCGAGCGATCCCGATCCACGCTCGTCGAGCGCTCTGGCCGAAAGCATCGAACAGTTGCTGATCCCGGCGTGGCCAACCCCGTTGTTCGTCACGCCGTTTGCGATGCCGGCAACGATGGTCCCGTGGGTTTCGTTCGAGTTGACCGGAGACGGATCGCTTCCACCACCGACGAACACCGCACCGACGCGGTCGTCGACGTTTGCCTCGAGGTTCTCGTGATCGTAGGCGACGCCCTGGTCGACGACCGAAATCACGACATCCGACTCGCCAAACGTCGTCTCCCAGGCATCCTCACAGTCGACTCGCTGTGGGGCGTACTGATCCGAGTAGGACGGATCGTTCGGCGTTCGAAACGCCTCGAGCGTTCCGTTCGCTTCGACGTACTCGATGGCGTCGACTCCCTCGAGGGCCTCCTCGATCCGTTCGACTGCTTCGTCGGGAGCACTGTCGGGAAGTTCGATCGTGGCGTAGCCGAGGACGTCGTTCGTGTGGACGACGTCGGCTTCACCACCCAGTGCAGATGCGACCGTCGATTCGACGTCAACCGACGGTGAGACGCCAACGAGCAGTTCGGTCGGATCCGAGGGCTCGTCACTCGCAGTTGCGAGTCCGCTCGAGCCGACGAACGCACCGAGTGCGCCGGCAGCTTTGAGTACCGATCGTCGATCCCTTCCGGGAGAGTCGTTTGGATCCATGCAACGACAATCAAGTATTCGTGAAATTATTAAAATCTTCTCGAACTTTGGACAATTTATTTGGACAAATTTTCGGCCCTTTCCTGTCATTCATAACATCATTGAAATATAAATCATGAATAGATGAATATCAGTAATTACGTACTCTCTTCCGATCGATAAACTCCGCTATCGTTTTGTCAGACTATCTCGGGGGAGCAAGCGGACTGATGGAGCGAGCTTTCGGCAGTTCTTTGACCGGTGGGCCAAAATCCGATTCCATGTTTCGTTCCGTTCGTGCCCGGCTTCCGTCGGTTCGTCTCCGTACTCGCCTTCCTCTTTTGCGCCCGAAACCGCCGGAAGACGCGCCAACGGTCGGGCTCTTCGTCGACGGACCGAACGTCTTTCGCGACGAGTTCGACGTCGACCTGAACGACCTCCGCGATGCAGCCCGAAGTATCGGCCGTGTCGGCGTCATCAGACTCTATCTCGACGAACACGCAACACCTGGGCTTATCCAGGCAGCCGAGGCTCGTGGCTTCGAGGTTGTCGTCACCAGCGGTGACGTCGATGTCAAACTCGCCGTCGACGCAACTGCACTCGTCAGCGACGACGTTATCGATCATCTCGCGGTCGCTTCCCGAGATACCGATTTCAAGCCCGTCCTCGAGTATGCCGGCCGCCGCGGCGTCGAGACGACGGCGATCGCACCAGGCGCTCACGGCCGGTCAGATGCGCTGCAAAACGCCGCCGACGAAGCCCTCACCTTCGGGGCATAGGTCGTCCGAGGTGCGTTCCAATCGTCGACACTACTGTTCGTTCGACGCCGCAAACTCGAGGTCGGCCGACTCGTTGTGGCGCTCAATTTCGAGACGTGTTCGTTCCTGGGATTCGTCGTAGGCAGCACCCAGCGCGATCAGGAAGCCGATGATCGCGGTGACGAGTGCGATGGCCCCGACGGCGACGACGGCGACCGACAGAATCGCCCCCGAGAGGACCTGTGCGGAGGTCAGCAACGAGATTGCGGTCACTGCTGCGATGAGTCCGAGCAGTCGGCCAAATCGGCCGGCGTCAAAGCCATCCACATCGTCGGAGTCAGCCTCCGTCTCGAACAGTTCGTTCAACACACCCGCATAGTCGTCGTCGCTCGAGACGGTGCCGAGTGAGTGAATCGAGTGGGCAACCCACAGGCCGGCGGTAAAGTTAAGGAGTGCAACGAAGGAGACGGTCCCGAGTTGGCCACCGACGAACAGCCCCGCAAACACCGCGTTGACGAACGCGAGGACCATGATGCCGTGAACCGCAAGCGACCGCGTTCCGAACGATTCGAACGCCGTCAGGTGTGCTATCTTCATAATAAATAGTCTCCGTCCAGCCGGATAGCTGAGAGGCCTTACTATGGGAACCGGTTGCGAAATCGGACTGTCACGCGAGCCAGTCGACCGGTCAGACCGATCGGTTCCGACCCGACCGAACCGCAAGTCCCGTGGCATACGAACAGACCGGCGACCCCTCGAGGTCGTCAAAGCCTGCGGCGGCAGGGAGCGTATTCTCTTCGATTCGGACGGTGGCGTCCCGAAGCGACCAGCGGTCGTGATATACGTTGGCATATCGGAGGCCGCCGGGGCCGGTCGTGTAGTAGCGATAGCGCTCGGTGAGAAACTCGGTGAGCGAGCCCTCGGGGGCCGGTTCGGGCTCACCGATCGGTTCGTAGGTGGCCCTAAATCGGGCCGGCGGCGCACCCGGATGACGCCGTTCGCTGGCAAATGCGACGCCGCGGTCGGTCACCTCGAGGTCCATGCTGGCGGCGTAGTAGGGCAGAAAGTGAGCTACTCGAGCGCCGAGGACGCCGACCAGCCCTTCGGCGTCGAGACTGTAAAAATAAACGCCGGAGTCGCCGTCGTGGCGTACGTACGTCCGGAGGTTGAGCTCCGGCAGGTCAAAGCCGAGGGCTCGAGGGAGCCCGCGCGGTCGGACGTCGGCGTTGACAAATGGGACGACCGAAAGCCACGCCCGGCCGTCGTAGGTGTCGACTGTGAGGCCTTCGGGAAGCGTTTCGGCGACGACATCGGCTCTGACCGGCCAACTCGCAAAGAGCAGGTGATCCCAGGTCATCGAGACGGGCACGACCATATCGAGTCACGGGCTCGAGGCCATGAATAGGTGGTCCCTTACACGAACTCGAGGAGAAAGCCCACGACTTCAGTCGTGGGATGAATCCGACCACGCGCAACACAAACCACCCCCGATAGCCGACCGAGGGTTGATGGAGTCGTAATATATAATATAGATTGAGTTCTATCTAATTGTATGCCACGCGGGTACAGTCGAGAACGAACGTCGGTTCACAACCTCCACTACCACTTCGTGTGGTGCCCGAAGTCAAGCAAAGCGTAGCTTTGCGTACCTTGCGGGATCTTCGATCCCGCTCAGTACCGCAAGCCGGTACTCACAGACGAGGTTGCCGACCGCCTCGAACACCTCATCGAGGAGAAAGCCGATGAACTCGACCTCGACATTCTCCGACTGGCAATTCAGCCCGACCACGTACACCTGTTCATCACGGGCAACCCGAAACTCTCCCCGAACAAAATCATCCAACAGGTCAAAGGCTACACCTCACGCCACCTCCGAGACGAGTTCGACTTCGGCCTCCCCTCGCTGTGGACTCGTTCGTACTTCGTCTCCTCGGCGGGCGAAGTGTCGAGTCAGACCATCGAGGAATACATCGAAGCACAAACTGGACGATAACGATGCATCGAGAAGTCACCACCACGGTACGGATCAAACTTCACTCGCTCACCGAGCGGAAAACCCGACTCATCGAACGCGAATACACCGCGTTCCAAGACGCCGTTCACGGTGATGACGCGAATCTCTACTCCGCCACCACACAACAGGCGAAGAAAGTCCGGTCGAACAAGAATCCGCGAGCGGACACTACACAGCCCGTCGTCCTCCGCAACGACTGCATCACCATCGAACACGACGAGGACACGGTTCTCTCGTCGTGGTGGTTCAAACTCCCCGTCTACAACCCCGAGAAAGAGAAAGGAGATAGTATCTGGGTGCCTGTTC
>LKMM01000119.1 GCA_001563885.1 Natrialbaceae archaeon B1-Br10_E2g27 | reverse complement strand
CGGGCCGGGCGCGATTTGAACACGCGACCGTCTGATTAAGAGTCAGACGCTCTGCCTAACTGAGCTACCGGCCCTATGCCCGAAGGTTTCGGATGGGCGGTAAAATACGTTTCCCTTGGACCGTTCGCGTGTGATCGGTCCCCACGACTGCTGGCGGTCTCACCTGCAACCGGCTTTATGACGTTCGATTCTTCGGGACCATTAAGTGGGGTGGGTTCGACCACATACGCTATGAGCCCGGGGGTTACGATTTCGTCCATTTCTGATTATGCGATCTTGGGATGTGGCAGCGTCGGCTACGCGGTCGCCGAAGAACTCGTCGAGCAAGGCAAAGACGTCCTCATCGTCGACCGCGATGAGAGTCGCGTCGAATCGCTTCGCGACCAGGACCTCGACGCACGTAGGGCCGATATCCGCGAACCCGAGGCCGCCGAACTGGTCGCCGATCGGGACGTCGTCCTCATCCTCGCATCGGACGTCGACTCGAACAAACAGGCTGTCGAACACATCCGCGAACACAACGGTGATCAATTTCTCGTCGCGCGCGCGAGCGATCCCGTCTCCGGCGACGAACTCGCCGACCTCGGCGCAGACATCGTCATCAACCCCTCCTCGGTGATCGCCGAATCCGCTCTTCGAGCCCTCGAGTCGGGCGAACTCGAGTACAATGCGGGCAAACTCGCCACCGTGTTCGAAGGGACGGGATCGCGACTGGCGATCGTCACGCAGGATAGCCCGGATCCCGATTCGATCGCAAGCGCAGCCGCGATGCAGGCGATTGCAGACCACCTCGGTATCGAGGCGGATATCGTCTATCGCGGCGATGTGGGACATCAGGAAAATCGCGCGTTCGTCAACCTCCTGGGGATTGATCTCGTCCAGTGGGATGAAATCGAAGAACATTCGGTGTACGATACAGTCGCGCTGGTCGATCACAGCACTGCCGGCGAAATCGATCTCCCGGTGGACGTGGTAATCGACCACCACGAACTCGAGACCGAGGTCGAAACCGAGTTCGTCGACATCCGGCCGAACATGTCCTCGACGTCGACGATCATGACCAAGTACATCCAGGAGTTCGATATGAACGTCTCCGAGGAGGTTGCAACCGCGTTGCTGTACGGTATCCGTGCAGAGACCTTGGATTTCAAACGCGACACCACTCCTGCCGACCTCACTGCAGCGGCCTATCTCTACCCCTTTGCAAACCACGACACCTTAGAACAGGTCGAGTCGCCCTCGATGTCTCCCGAAACGCTCGACGTCCTCGCCGAAGCGATCGCCAACCGCGACGTCCAGGGGAGTCACCTCGTCTCGAACGCCGGACTCGTCCGTGATCGCGAAGCGCTTACGCAGGCGGCGAGTCACCTTCTGAATCTCGAGGGTGTGACGACGACTGCGGTGTTTGGTATCGCCGACGAGACGATCTTTCTGGCGGGTCGCTCGAAGGATATCCGGATCAACATCGGGAAAGTGCTCGCGGATGCCTACGGCGAGATGGGCGAAACTGCTGGCCACTCGACACAGGCCAGTGCAGAGATTCCGCTGGGGATCTTTACTGGGATCGAAATTTCGGATGATACTCGGGATACGTTACTCGAGTTGACCGAAGAGGCGGTCAAACGGACACTGTTCGATGCGATGGGCGTTGACGGATCGGAAGGGACGAACGGTTCCTAAGCAAGTACTTCGTCCTGTTCTTCGTCGGGATCGCGGACACGTTCGACTACGTCGTTGACGAGAACGACGTCTCCGACGGCTCTGACCCAGCGATAGGGAACGACAACGCCGCGTTCGGTGCGTGCTTCTTCGGTGAACAGTTCCGAGTTGAGGTTGCCGACTGCGAGTCCGGTGACGGCCTCGCCGTTGAGATTTAACTGAATGTCTTCGACTTCGCCGACGAAGATGCCGTTGTTCGAATAGACTTCACGACCGACGAGTGCCGTGATCTCCTGGGGAGTGTCGTCCATGTCCGAGCACATGCGCGGTGGACTCTTAATTCTTGGTCAGACGTGATCGTCTCTGAACGATAGTTGATCTGTCACCCGACTGTGGGCAGACCGCTGGATGGAGTTGTGGGCAACGGTTGCCGTAGGGGTGACAAGCGCCGCCACGCACGTTCACAGGCTCAATCGATCTCGAGGACGGCGTCGACGTCGGCGTGGTCTGCGAGTAACGATTGCATCCGTGCGACGGTCGTTTCGTCTCGTGTGCGTCCGCTTCTGACGACGTCTTCGGCGCGTTCGACGGTGGTCAGGGTATCGGTCTGGACGGCAAGAACCGGAAGGCCGCGGTCGGCGGCCTGGCCGAGAATCGCTCCCGAGGGTCGGTGACCACCCGTCAGGATCAGACAGCGAATTCCCGGCGCTTCGATCGCAGCCGTGTGGACATCAGCGCGGTCGCCGCCGGTGATGACGGCGGCGTCTTTCGTCCGCCGGAAGTGTCTGAGTGCACTGTCTGCGCCCATCGCCCCAACGGTAAAGCGCTCGATGTAGGCATCAAGTCCGTTTTCCGAGACGACGGTTGCACCGAGTTCGTCGGCCAACTGTTTGACCGTCACGCCGGAGAGTTCACGTTCGTTCGGGATGACGCCGTAAACTGGAATGTCACGGCCCTCGAGATAGGGGACGACGTCGGTCTCGAGTTGGTCGTAGGCGGCGTCGGAGACGTTGTTGAAGACGACGCCAGCGAACCGATCGCCAAACGTGTCGACGGCTGCAAGCACGTCGTCGACGTCGCCCGGGACCTCATAAGGGGCAATGAGAAGCACACGCGCGTCGAGTGCGTCGGCGACGTCGGCGTCGGTCAGATCGACGATCGAACCGACGTCGTACTGGCCGGCTCCCTCGAGGAACATACGATCGTGGTCGGTAGCAAGCGAGTTGAAGGCCTCTTGGACTCGCGTTCGCAACTCCGCAGAATCCTCTCGGCCGCGGATCGCCTGTTCGATAAACGTCGGCGAGTAAACGACCGGCTCTAAGTCGTGGAGTTCAGCGTCGATGTCGAGCAACTCGCGGGCGAGCATGGGGTCTTCGTCGAGGGTCTTTCCGACGTTGCTCTGGAGTCGGGTGCCCTTTGGTTTCATATAGCCGACGCTGTCGCCTGCCTCGCGGGCCAGTCGAGCGAGTGCGAGCGTGATCGCCGTCTTGCCGGAGCTTTCGGCCAGCGAGGCGACGAGGATGGTGTCGGGGCTGTCGGTACCGGTGGTGGTCGATTCCGCGTCGGATGTGTCGGTGTCGGTCATAGTTGTTCCGTATCAACGGTGAGTCTGAGGTCGATCGCCTGTACGCCGTCGGGGCCTGCAACCAGCGGGTTGACGTCGAGTTCGAGGATCGCCGGGAAGTCGGTGACGAGTTGTGAGAGCCGCTGGATGGTGTCGATGATCGCCTCGACGTCGGCGGGATCACGTCCGCGCGCACCGCGCAAAAGCGGTGCAGCGTCGATCTCGTCGACCATCTCACGGGCCTCGCCCTCGCCGATCGGGGCGACGCGAACCGACGTATCCTGGAGGATCTCGACGAAGATACCGCCCAGTCCGAACAGCAGCAACGGACCGAACTGTGGATCTCGGTTCATGCCAACGATCGTCTCCGTTGTGGACTCGAGGTCGATCATCTCCTGGACCTGCACGCCGAGGATCGTGGCGTCGGGCTGGTAGTTGCGTGCCCGAGAGACCAGATCTTCGTAGGCATCTTCGACTTCGTCGTCTTCGACTCCTACTTTCACGCCCCCGATATCAGATTTATGGGTGATGTCGGGGCTGACGATTTTCATCACGACGTTCCCGTCGATCGCTTTGGCCACTTCGTGTGCACGGTCGGGATCGTCGACGATCTCACCAGTTGGCGTCGGGATGCCATAGGCCTCTAAGAGGTCCATCGATTCGACGCCGAGGCGGTTGTCGTCACGGCTTTCGGCCCGAGCTAGAATCTCGCGGGCGCGCTCGCGATCGACGTCAAATGTCGTCGGCTCGTCGACGGTCCGCTCGCGGATGTCTCGATAGCGGGCAAGCGTATCGAGACTCGAGACCGCACGCGAGGGATCGAAGTAGTTGGGGATCCCGAATTCACGCAGGACTTCCTCGGCTGCGCGGGCGCGCTCACCACCCATCATGCAGGTGATTACGGGCTTTTCGTATACGTCGCGTTTTTCGATCACTGTCTCGGCGAGTTTGTCGTACTCGAGGACGGCTGTGGGTGCGCTGACGACAACGGCAGCGCCGACGTTTGGATCCTCGAGGGCGATTTCTAAGGCGTCGCCGAAGCGGTCGACGTCGGCATCACCGATGGCGTCGATCGGGTTGTAGACGTTCGCTTCATCGGGCATCGCCTCTGCGAGTCGGTCGATCGTCTCGTCGGTGAAGTCGGCCATCCGGAGTTGGGAGTCGCCGACGGCGTCCGTCGTCAGGACGCCGGGGCCACCCGCGTTCGTCACGACGGCGACGCCATCGGATTCCGGTTCGGGAAGTCCCGACAGCGCACGGGCATAATCGAACAATTCCTGGACGGAACTGGCACGGACGACGCCGGCTTGCTCTAGGCCAGCCTCGTAGGCGCGCTCGCTGCCGGCGATCGCACCGGTGTGTGAGGAGGCAGCTTGTGCGCCGGCGTCGGTGCGGCCGGATTTGACGAGTACGATCGGCGTCTCGTCGGTCACTTCGCGGGCAGTTTGGACGAACGCTTCGCCATCCTGGATGCTCTCTAAGTAACCGATGACGACGTCGGTCTCGGGGTCGCCACCCCACTCGCGGACGAAGTCGGTCTCGTCTAAGACGGCTTTATTCCCGAGTGAGACGACGTCCCGAAAGCCGATATCTTGTTCGTTGGCCCAGTCTAAGACGGCCGTAATAAAGGCACCCGACTGGCTCATAAACGCAATCGAACCCTCCTGGGCGCTTTCCGGGCCGAACGTGGCGTTCATCCCGACGGGTGTCGACATCACACCGAGGCTGTTGGGCCCGACGATGTTGAGGTCGTACTCCTCGGCGAGATCCCTGAGTTGCTGTTCGCGGTCTGCACCGTCGGCACCCGTCTCGGCGAATCCGGCCGTGATGACGACGATGTCTTTCGTTCCCTGCTCGCCGAGTGCGCGGATCGACTCGAGGACGATTGGCGGCGGGACGACGACCACCGCGAGGTCGGCCACCGGGGCCTGCTGTACGTCAGGATAACATTCAAGCCCCAGAACCGACTCACGGTTCGGGTTGATCGCCAGGACGTCCCCGTCGAACTCCGCCTGGAGGTTCTCGAGGATCGCCCGGCCGACGGCACCGTCGCGGTCGGTCGCACCGACTACGGCGATCGTTTCGGGGGCAAAGAGAGGTGATAACCGTCCCATCGTGTGGCGATCTAGCCTGGGTAGAATTAAACCCCTGCGATGTTCCCATTTGTAAAGAAAAGCCGCGTCTAGATGTCTGATTAATGTGTGGATATAGCGGTTCCCGACCGACCGGCCAACATCGAGACGCCGATCGCCGCGAGGTAGATGAGGATGGCGACAACAATGATCGAACCGCCGGAGGGAAGACTAGCGCCGATGGCAAAGGCAAAGCCACCCAGTATCGAGACCTGTCCGAACAGAATCGAGAGATAGAGCGTCTCCCGAAAGCTGCGAGCGACCTGTGAGGCGGCGGCGACCGGAATAACGAGCATGCCGGCAACGAGAATAACGCCAAGGACCTGCATCGCACCGACGACGACGACCGCGGTCATGACGACCAGCAAGGTGTTGTAGCCGGAGACGTTAAACTGGGCGACCTTCGCAGCCTGTTCGTCGAACGTAATGAACAACAGTTCCTTGTAGGTCATGGCGATGATGGCAACGACGACGACGCTCAAGATTGCCATCATACGCGCACCGCTTGCGGTGACGACGGCAAGGCTGCCGAACAGAAAGCCCTCGATGTCGACGCCGATCGACATGAACCCGCGACCCCAGCTAATCAGCAGGGTGCCGACGGCGAAGCTGCCGGTGAGCATGATCGCGATTGGGACGTCACCGAAGGAGTTGGTCCGTTCGGTAAGCCACTGGACGAGCAACGCGCCGACGGCGCTTACGATCAACGCAACGACGAGCAGCGAGCCTTCCCAGCCGGTGACGGCGATAAACAGCAGGCCGATTGCGACGCCCGCAAAGGCCGTGTGGGCAAGCGTTTCGCCGATCAGCGCCATCTGTCTGTGGACGAGGTAGGTTCCGACGAGCGGGGCAACAACACCCACGAGGACGCCTGTTGCGATCGATCGCCACATAAACGCATGCCGGAAGACGTTCGTCCCGAGATAGACGTCCATCCACGCCCCGGCGATCAGGAACTGTTCGAAGGCGACGTCGGCGTAGGGATAGTGTCTGACCCAATCGAGAAAGACGAATCCAACCATCACGGCCGCGAGGACGCCGACCAGCGAAACGCCGGCGAGTTCGATTTTTTCACGAAGGTCGGGTGTCTCGAGGGTTGGCTGACTGTCTGCAGTCGTCGCGTGTTTGTCAGTGCCGGACATCAGTGGTGGTGGTGGACGACGGTGCCGGTCGTTCCGTAGGCTTCACTCAGGGCGTCGCTTTCGACGAACGATTCGGTGTCGCCGTGGTGGTAGAGTTTGCGGTTGATACAGGCGATGCGGTTGGCGCGGTCAGTGACGACGCCGATATCGTGTTCGATCAGGACAATCGTGATCCCGGCGTCGTTGAGTTCATCGAGCAGTTGGTAAAACGCATCACGGGACTCGGCGTCGACGCCAACGGTTGGCTCGTCGAGTGCAAGCAGGTCGGCCTCGGAGGCGAGCGCGCGGGCGATATAGGCCCGCTGACGCTGGCCGCCCGACAACTGGTTGATCCGCTGGTCGGCCAGATCAGAAATGTTGACTCGCTGTAAGGCGTCCTCGGCGATCTCTCGATCCTCCGCGGAGAGTCGACCACGACCGGCGTGGGCGAACCGACCCATCCGCACGCACTCACGAACGGTGACGGGCATACTCCCCCCACGGTTTGTTGCCTGCTGGGAGACGTAACCGATCCGCTCGCCCTGGTCAAATTTCTCGACGGGCTGACCGAACAACTCGACTGAACCCCTGTCGGGAGCCATTAGTCCGAGCATGACGTGTAACAAGGTGGTCTTGCCCGAGCCGTTCGGACCGATCAGGCCGAGAAAGTCACCTTCCTCGACGGTTAAACTGACGTCGTCTAATGCGACTTTTTCACCGTAGGTGAACGTCACGTGCTGGATGTCGACGACCGGAGTCACGGTAGTTTCACGTATTTCTCTGCGATAGGGTGATTTAGTTCTTGCATTTCACGCGTCGGCGGACACGCAACCGCTACGCAGGCAAGTCACTCTGCACCGAGTGCCTGCCTGAGTGATGGAAGATTGATCTCTTCCATCTGTTCGATCCAGCCATACCCTTCCTCGTTCCACTCTTCGGTCGTAGCTTCGACCGGGCTGAGTGGCGCGTAGTCGTCGGCGTCAGTGTTCTCGAGTAACACCTCGACCATCTGCGGGATGTCCTCGTCCGGGTTCGGCGTCTCGAAGGGATCGTAGAGGATCGTGTCGATATCGTGTTCCTCGACGACGTCGATCATTTCGGAGAT
>LKMM01000118.1 GCA_001563885.1 Natrialbaceae archaeon B1-Br10_E2g27 | reverse complement strand
CAGCCGAATCCAGTGTGTTACTCGAGATAGCCAAGTCCCCGAAGCTGTTCGGTGATCTCCTCGAACTCCGCTTCGGTGAGTTGGCCCTGTTTCTGGTGCTGGATAACGATGCTGCGAAGCAGAAATCGGACGAGGTCGCTCGTACTCTGAAAACTGGTGCCGTCGATGGTCTCTTCGACGCGTTCGGCCAACTCTTTGGGGATCGAGACGGTGGTATAGTCAGTCATACGTGATACTCCGTTGGCAGGCCCAAATGGGTGTCGACGGACGCTTGCGGTCTCCGTAGCGATTTTGCGTCCCGACGAGAAACGCCTCCGTATGGGAGTCCGGCCACCATCGAACGGAACTGACGACGAACCCGACAGTATCGAGTTCGGCATCGCCGCCGTCGACGCCAGACTCAGAGACGTCGACCTTTCGTTTCCAGCGACCAAAGACGACGTGGCGGCGACGCTAGGCCACGAACACGTCTCTTACGACGTCAACGGAAACGACGTATCCATTGGCGAGATGCTCGCAGAAGTTGACTGCAAAGAGTTTCGGTCCCGACAGGAGTTGCTCAACGAGTTACACGAACCATTCGAGGAGTATCGACGGAACAACTCCGGCGGTCTTTTCCAGCAGTTCCGGTCGATGCTCCCGTTTTGACCGTTACTTTCGCTCCTTGCGGGTGATCTGCTCGAGTCGGCGTCGCTGTTCTCGGTGGAGGGTAACGAGCATATCCGAGAGGACGCCGAACATGAGCAACTGGACGCCGAGTAAGATGGCCGCCGCGGAGACGACGGCGAGGATTTCATGTCCCTGTCCGTGCTGGAACCACTGCCAGAGGACGTAACTTGCGATGAGGCCGCCGGTTACGATTCCAGAGAGGCCGAGGCTACCGAAATAAAAGAGGGGGTTGTTGGTCTTTGCGAGCGAGTACAACGCGAGAATAATCGTCCCCCCGTCTTTGATCGGATGAAGGTTCGTCTCGGATTCTTCGGGACGGGCGCTGTAACTGACTGGGACGACCGTCGTGTCGATGCCGTGTTTGACACACTCGACGGCGAGTTCGGTCTCGATTGTAAAGCCATCCGAGTCGAGCGAGAGTCGATCGAACGAGTCGACGGTAAATGCTCGGTATCCAGAGAGGATGTCGTCGTAATCGGCACCGTGAATAAACCGGAACGCCCGATTTATCATTCGGTTGCCGAAGCCGTTTAGCGCCCGCATCGCATCGTCATCCATGTCCGCAAACCGGTTTCCGATGACGTGTTCGTAGCCGTGAGCAAGCGGTTCGATCATCGTGTGTGCGTCGGCCGGATCGTAGGTGCCGTCTCCGTCGACCATCAGAACGTACGGGACGTCGATATACCGGACCGCCTCACGGACGGCTTGTCCTTTCCCCTCTCCGGATTGGCGGATGACGCCGGCTCCGCGGTCGCTTGCGATCTCTCGAGTGTCGTCTTCTGAGCCGCCGTCGACGACGACGACGTTCTGGAACCCCTCCTGATAGAAGCCGTCGATGACATCGCCGATCGTCGCAGCCTCCTCGAGCGTCGGGATAAGTACACAGACATCCTCAGTCGCGATCTCGCGGGGTTCATCTATCATCGATAACACCTCGCCGCCGTCCCCGCGGGGTCGAAGACCGGCGTGAACCGCGTCGTGTTCCATCGACCGATACATCCAGAGCGAGAGTGCAAAAACGTACTGATTACGTTCGTGCGGTGAGTGTGACGCCGGCTACGCGTGCCGATCGCTCCCCAACAGCGGATCGACCGCTCGAGTCGATCTGTCGTCGGAAGGTGGCTTACCAGGTCAATCCTTCGTAGCGCTCGAGTGTCCCGGTATCGATATCGATGCGGCGGCCGTCGACGACGACCCGGCGGCCCATTCCAGAAAACGACAGATCGTCAAACTCGGGCCAGTCAGTCGCGACGACTGCTCCGTCGGCGTCCGCTATAGCCTCATCCGCGGAGTCGGCGTACTCGACCTCGAGGTCGGGGTAGGTCTCTTGGACGTTCTCGATGGCGACTGGGTCGTATGCGACAGGGTTGGCTCCGCGCTCGAGCAATGCCTCGATCACGTCCAGTGCCCGTGATTTGCGGATGTCGTCGGTGCCGGGTTTGAACGAGAGTCCCAACACTGCAATTCGGGCGTCCTCGAGGTCAACGTGGCTCTCTAGCAACTCGACGAGCCGGCGCGGTTGGGCGTCGTTGACGGCGACGACGGCGTCGAGCAACGTGGGATCGTAGCCCTGTTGTCGTGCTCCCGCTCGAAGTGCGTCGACGTCCTTTGGGAAACACGAACCGCCCCAGCCGAGCCCCGAGCGCATGAATCGTTCGGAGATTCGATCGTCAAGCCCGACCGCCTCGAGCACCTCGTAGGCGTCGGCGTCGTAGCGTTTGGCGATGTTGCCGAGTTCGTTGACCAGCGACACCTTCGAGGCGAGAAAGGCGTTGTTGGCGTACTTGATGAGTTCAGCCTCTCGAAGGTCGGTCTCGACGAGTGCGGTCTCCTCGCGTTCGAGTATTGGCGCGTACAACTCACGGAGCGTCGCCGATGCCGTCTCGCTGGTCGCACCGATCACGACCTTATCGGGCTCTAAAAAGTCAGAGACAGCGGTCCCCATCCGCAAGAACTCGGGGTTCATCGCGAGTTCGAGCCCTCGACCGACTTCGACACCGGATTCACGCTCGAGGAGCGGTCCGACGACATCCTCGGTGGTGCCGGGGAGGACGGTGCTTTTCACGACAACGATGTGGTCGTCGTCTTTTTCAGCGAGTGCCTGCCCGAGTGACTCAGCGCCTGCTCGCATCGCGCCTAAATCGAGGCTGCCATCGTCCAGGCTGGGTGTTGGCAGACAGAGGAAGGTGAGGTCGGTCTCACGGATGTTGGCATAGTCGGTTGTCGCCCACAGGTCATCGCCGCCGTACTCGGCGATGCGTTCGTTGAGGCCCGGTTCGTGGATCGGTGCGACACCGTCGTTGATCGCGTCGACGATCGAGGTATCGATTTCGACGTTGAGTACCTCGTGGCCGAACTCAGCCAGACAGGCGGCGATCGTCGTGCCGACGTAGCCGCTGCCGACGATAGAGACGTGCATAGGTGCCGAAACGTATGCGGAGGCTTAGTCGTTTGTGGGATCCGTCGAGTAGGTGATGGTCCGAGACCGTAACGCGCCTGTGACAGACCGTTTGTTGTGAGATACCCGCTTGGAATTAACTCGTTGTCCGGGTCACGCCCGGCATATTCCGGCCCGGTGACCTTCCCCCCCAGTGGCGGAGTAGCCCTCGATGGAAGAGTCCAACGGACGTGACCCAGAGTCACATGGAACTGTGCGTAACGTCGTCTGTGTCGTGTTCGATACGGCCAGAGCGAAAAGCGTCGGCCCGGAGACGACTCCGACGCTGTGTCAACTCGGAACCGAGGGAACGACGTTCGAAAACGCCTACGCGGCCGCCCCATGGACGCTCCCGTCTCACGCGTCGATGTTTACGGGGCTGTACCCCACAGAACACGGCGCTCACGGTGGCCACACCTATCTCGATGAGGAGTTTCGGACGCTCCCGGAGGCGTTTGCCGACGCCGGCTACGAAACCATCGGCGTCTCGAACAATACGTGGATCACCGAGGAGTTTGGCTTCGACCGCGGCTTCGAACAGCTCCGGAAGGGCTGGCAGTACATCCAGTCGGACGCTGATATGGGTGCCGTCGTCCGCGGTGAGGATCTCCGAGAAAAACTTATCGCCGCCCGCAGACGCCTCTTCGACGGCAATCCTGCGATCAACGCGGCGAACATCCTCTACAGCGAAATCGTTCAACCAGCCGGCGACGACGGAGCGAACAGGTCGACCGACTGGATCACAGACTGGCTCGAGCGCCGCGAGGACGATCGGCCGTTTTTCCTCTTTTGTAACTTCATCGAACCCCACGTCGAGTACGACCCACCCCGCGAGTACGCCGACCGATTTCTTCCTGACGACGCGAGCTACGAGGAGGCTACCGCCCTTCGACAGGACCCACGGGCATACGACTGTGGAGATTACGATCTCTCCGCTCGGGAGTTCGACCTACTCAGGGCACTCTACCGCGCCGAACTCGCCTACGTCGACGCCCAACTCGGCGAACTCCGGGCGGCCCTCGAGAACGCCGGTGAGTGGGGGGACACGTTATTCGTCGTCTGTGGCGATCACGGCGAGCACATCGGCGAACACGACTTTTTTGGCCACCAGTACAATCTCTATGACACCCTGTTGTCCGTGCCGTTGGTCTGTCACGGCGGTCCCTTCACTGGCGGCAGCCGTGAGGAACTCATCCAGTTGCTCGACCTTCCGGATACGCTCTGTGAGACCGCAGGCGTCGACGACCCCGAGTTACGCGAGCAATCTGTCGGCCGGTCGTTCCATCCGGCCGCTGACGCAGATCCCAGGGACGCCGTCTTCGCCGAGTACGTCGCACCACAGCCGTCGATCGATCGCCTCGAGGCCCGCTTTGGCAAACTTCCGGATCGGGTGTATACGTTCGATCGCCGGCTTCGAGCCGTCAGGACGGCCGAGTACAAGTACGTCTGTGGCGACGACGGCTTCGAACGACTCCATCACCTGCCGACCGATCCGACCGAAGCGTGCGACCGAACCGACGCCGAGCCAGCGCGTGCACGATCGCTCCGCGAGCGACTCGAGACACAGTTTGGCACACTCGAGGCCGTCGACGAACACGAATCGGTCACAATGCGTGAGGGAACCAAAGAGCGACTGGCCGATCTTGGCTACCTCTGATACTAGTGCTTTGGCAAGCCTGAACTGATGGGTCGAACCAGTCGGCGGGTATCGGTTCGACGCATCAGTCGACGCTTGGCGGAGTACTAGCTGCCGAAACTGTGTGATCGCCATCTAAGGCCGGCGATCACGACGGGCCTCCGGCAGCATGCTTACCGTCCCGACGTTCTGTCCAGTGAAATCTATGCCAACGATTAAGCAGGATGGGCCAAAACCATCGCGGTATGGTTTCCCGACGGACCCTGCTCGTTGGTGGGTGCATACTCCTCCCGGGAGTTGCTGGCTGTCTCGACTCGGAGGATTCGGACGAACAGGACGATGAGGATACTGATGCCGAAAACGATGACGAAGATGAGTCAGGTCTAAGCGCAACCGACCCCGACGCCCGGTTCGTCTCGACGTTCAATCTCGACGATGCGACGGACCAAACGGCGGACACAGAAGAGATCACGTTAGCAACTCGTGGAGACGTCAACGATCTCGGCTCTATCGAATACAACGAAGATGAAGAGACGTATTCACTCGGCGTTGCACTCACAGAGGATGCAACCGACACCTTCGTCGACGAACTCGAGGCTGTCGACGGCTTCGACCGGCCCGACCAACAGGAGTTGACCGTTCACGGCGACGACGACGAACTGATCGACTCCTACGTTCTCGGAGCCGAACTTGCCGACGCGATGGACGCAGGGGAGTGGGATGGAACATTCCAGATCACCGCAGACGACGAAACGACACTCGAAGACGTCAAAGACAAATTCGAGTAGTACCTCGGGAGCCACCCTTCTTGATCTCCAAGCGACGGCCATCGCTTCATACCGGTGGCTGTCGTCTGTTATTGGTTCCGGGAGGGAGATCACCGCTATAGCAATCAGTATCAGTTGTCAGCTTCCTCTCGCTGTGTGGGGGGCGTCGAGGAAACGAACTGTCCCCACAGGTCGCGCTGATCGGCAGCGAACCGGTAGCCATGCTCTCGAAGCCGCTCATACTCTTCGAACTGCCGGAGGAAGGTGACAGCCCCCTCGAGAAGATCCGTGGACAGGTCGCTGAAGCCGACGACGCGAAGGTCGGTCCGATCTGCAAACAGTTGTGCCCACCAGGTGCAAAATCCACAGTCGTCGTAGGCGAGTACAGGTCGATCCATACGAGGGGAGCCTAACTGTTCCCCGAGCAAGCCCCTAACGTTTGGGCTGGTTTCGCCTCGAGGCTGAGATTCTTGAGGACGGCCACAAAACTCGAGCTATGGAACGCTACGCATCGTTGATGCTCGCCGGCGTGTTCGGAATCGTCGCTGGTGGGTCGACACTCTCCTATTACACGCCGGAGGCCGCAATCTGGTCGTTTGCTGCTGCTGTCGTCGTCTTCGGGCTCGGAAGTCTCGTCGCCGGGGCGCTTCAGGGTCTCGGCGTCTATTGACACAGCCAGTAGTATGAGCAGCCGAACCAGACACCGACGGCTCCCACGAGCAGTGACCGGCCGGTGCCCGAAACAATCATACCTGCTGTCACAAAATGGGCTCCATGGCAGGCGCAGCCGACGCGCTTTCGGAACCAGCCGTCCTCGCCCACACGAAACGCCGGCTGTTTCCCGACAACGAGGACGACCGATCCTACGTGGTCGCGGACACGCAGTTTTCACAGGCCGAGTGGCGGCCAGGCCAGCCCGTCGATGCCGACGTCAGAGACTGTCTCGCGCCGTTCAACCACGTCCAAGTCGGCGGCGGATATCCCGACCTGGTCGGTGTTGGCCACCTCGAGTCAACACTCCTGGCGGTCGAACGACTCGGCGACGAGCCACCGTTGATCGCCGTCGAGGCCAAAGGCGTCACGGCAAGCGGTGTCGACACCCAACGCGGCATTGTCCAGGCCTACGACCGACTTCACGAGGCAAACGCCGCCTACCTCGCCGCCCCCGCATCCGCCGTCAGCGAGACCGATCGTACCCTCGCCCGGGAACTGAACGTCGGTGTTCTCGGTATCGAAGCAAGCGGCGACGTAACGATTCTCGAGGTCCCCCGCGTCATCGGCAACCGGACGACGACCGAGACGGGCGCGCTTCGATTTCAAGCGAGCGCACAGGGTGTCGCAAACGCCTCGTTCGGACTCAACCACCCCAAAAACTACCTCGGATATACACTCGCACAGTACGCTGACGGCGACACTGCCGAGTGTGTATCCGAGTACCGAGTCGTCGGCGCGGTTGATGACGCCAGACGCGGCGCGGCATTTCTCGGACTGATCGAGGACGGTCCTCGCCTCCGACTTACGGGACTTGGACGCGAAGTCGTCCGGTTTGCGACGGCACGACACGGAACTGTCGAACGCGCACTCGAGGAGTTCAAACAGTGGTACCGCTCGAGAAGCCGCTTCGCCACGGAGGCTCCCGACTGGGCGCAACTCGCTCGGCGTGTCCTCTTTTCGTATCCAGCGACGGAACTACTCGTCGCCGAACTCCAAACGCTCCACGACGACCACGCAACCGAACCCACGCTCGTCGAGTTCGTCGAACATCTCCATTCTGTCCATCCCTCATTTACCATCGAACTGTTCGTCCGCAGCGAGGAGGCCGTCAGACGGCAGGTACTCACCACAGATGGGCAACTCCGCCGTCGCGCGCTCGAAGACGGGACGGTCTATCACGCGCCGACGGTCTTCCAGCTAAAAACGATGCTCTATCACGTTGGCTTGCTCACCGACCGCGGCCGAGAACCCCACCGCCTCGAACCGACTGAAGACATCTGGGCGTTGTGCGAACCGGTGTAGTGTCCATTATCCCCAATACAATTACGTCTATGCGGACGGTTCGGAGTCGACGGTGTCGGACGAT